>JBAUKK010000346.1:0-7870 GCA_049577645.1 Candidatus Deferrimicrobiaceae bacterium | reverse complement strand
GCGTTTGCCGGAGGCGGCCGTGGAGCGGCAGGGGGACAAGCTGTACGTCGCCCTCCCGTCGGGTATCCTTTTCGACGTCGACAAGGACCAGGTCCGGCCGGAGGCCTATTCGTCCCTCCGGACCGCGGCCGACGTACTGGTCAAGTATCCGGACACCTACGTGACCGTCGAGGGGCACACCGACTCCACCGGCTCCCAAGAGTACAACCAGTCGCTTTCCGAGCGCCGCGCGTTGCGGGTGCGCGACGTCCTGGAGCAGAGCGGTGTGCAAATGGTAAGGCTTAGCGTCCGCGGGTACGGGGAGACGGACCCGATCGCGGACAACGCGACGCCGGAGGGACGGCAGCTCAACCGGCGTGTCCAGCTGGAGATCCGGCCGAACGAGAGGCTGAAGGCACAGCAGGCCCAGGGGGGGTAATCCCTCCCGGCATAAGCCGGGCTCCCCGCCAGAGTCGTTCCGGGGAGCGACCCGAATCCCGTTTCAAAATCCATTTGGGGGTCGATGCTCGTGGACTATGGTTCTCTCTCCTGGCGTTCGATCAACGCCATACGGTTTCTCTCCGTGGACGGGGTGCAGAAGGCGAAATCCGGCCATCCCGGCACACCCATGGCGCTCGCCCCGCTGTCGTACCTTCTCTGGACCAGATATCTGCGGTTCAACCCGAGGAATCCCGATTGGCCCGGAAGGGACCGGTTCGTTCTCTCCTGCGGACACGCGTCGATGCTTCTGTACTCCCTGCTGTACCTCACCGGGTTCGACCTCCCGCTGGAAGAGATCAAGGCGTTCCGGCAATGGGGAAGCAAAACGCCGGGGCACCCGGAGGCCGGCCACACGCCTGGCGTCGAGGTGACCACCGGGCCGCTGGGACAGGGATTCGGAAACGCCGTGGGGATGGCGATGGCCGCCCGGATGCTGGCGCAGCGCTTCAACAGGCCGGGGCACGAAATCGTATCCCACAGGATCGTTGCGTTGTGCTCCGACGGGGACCTCATGGAGGGGGTCGCCTCGGAGGCCGCTTCGCTGGCCGGCTTCCACCGCCTCGGCAACCTCGTCGCCTTCTACGACGATAACCGGATCACGATCGAGGGATCGACCGACCTGGCGTTTCGCGAGGATGTCGCCGGCCGGTTTCGCGCCTACGGCTGGAACGTGCTGACGGTCGCCGACGGGAACACCGATCTCGAGGGGATGTCCGGGGCGATCGAAGCGGCCTGTTCGGAGCGGGAGCGCCCGACGCTCGTGATCGTCCGGACGACCATCGCTTTCGGCAGTCCGAACAAGCAGGGCACGGCGGAAGCCCACGGATCTCCCCTCGGGGAGAAGGAGGTGCCCCTCACCAAGGAGGCGCTCGGCTGGCCGAAGGAGCCCGATTTCTTCGTGCCCGAAGACGTGCTGGCGCACTTCCGGGAGGCGGTTCCCCGCGGGGAAGCGGGGGAGCGGGAATGGCGCCTGAAAATGGCGGCGTACATGGGCGCCTATCCGGACCTGGCCATGGAATGGGAGAGGGGAATGTGGGGGGACCTGCCGGAGGGGTGGGAAAGCATCCTCCCTTCCTTTCCTCCCGGGACCGCCGCGATGGCGACGAGGAAGGCGTCGGGGAAGGTGATCAACGCGATCGCCCCGAAGGTCCCCGAACTGGCGGGAGGGTCTGCCGATCTCGCACCCTCCACCGATACGCTCATGGCTGGGGGAGGAGAATTTCTCCCGGATGCGCCTCCCGGGGGGAGGAACTTCCACTTCGGCGTGCGCGAGCACGGGATGGGAGCAATCCTCAACGGAATGGCGCGGCACGGAGGACTGATCCCCTATGGGGCCACATTCCTTATCTTTTCCGACTATATGAGGGCGTCCGTCCGGTTGGCGGCGCTCATGGGTGTACGGGTGATCTACGTCTTCACCCACGATTCCGTAGGACTCGGCGAGGACGGTCCCACCCATCAGCCGATCGAGCACCTGGCGGCGCTTCGGGCGATCCCGAATCTGCATGTCTTCCGGCCCGCCGACGCCAACGAGACGGCCGCGGCGTGGAAGATGGCGATGGAGCGTACCGAGGGGCCCTCCATGATGGCGCTCACCCGGCAGAATGTCCCGGTCCTCCCCCCGGAGGACGTGTACCGGGAAGGAAACGTCTTCCGGGGCGCATACATCCTCAAAGAAGGGGGGAACGGCCATCCTGCGGTGATTCTTCTTGCCTCGGGCTCGGAAGTGCACGTGGCTCTCAAGGCCGCAAACCTTCTGGAGGCGGAAGGGACCCCCGCGCGAGTGGTCAGTTTCCTGTCCTGGGAACGGTTCGAGGAGCAGCCCGGAGAATACCGGAGGTTCATTCTGCCCCCCTCCGTGCGTGCGAGGGTTTCGGTGGAGGCGGCGGCTACGTTCGGGTGGGAACGATATGTGGGGGACGGCGGGGCATCCGTGGGCATCAATCGCTTCGGCGCCTCCGCGCCCGGCGGGCGCATCTTACAGGAGTTAGGTATCACACCGGAAAATGTGGCGGCCCGCGTGAAAACCTTGCTCGAAAAAACGTAAACCGGTCGCCGAACCGGTGTCCGTTTCGTTACGGGGAAAGGAGTTTGCATGACGGAGAACCCTCTCGTGAAACTGGGCAAGCTAGGCCAGAGTCCCTGGCTGGATTTCATCGAACGCGGGCTGGTCTCGTCGGGAGGGCTACTGCGCCTGGTCTCCGAAGACGGGATCAAGGGAGTCACCTCCAACCCGACGATTTTCGAGAAGGCGATCTCCGGGGGGCGGGAATACGACGAGCAGATCCAGGACATTGCGGGCCGGGGCGCCGGTGTGATGGAGGCGTACAAGGAGATCGTGACGGAGGACATACGGAACGCGGCCGACGTGCTGCGGCCCGTCTACGACACCTCGTCCGGCGCAGACGGCTACGTATCCCTCGAGGTCGACCCGGACCTGGCGTACGATACCGCGCGGACGGTCGGGAGGGCGGAGGAACTGTTCCAGGCGGTCCACCGGCCGAATGTCCTCATCAAGATTCCCGGTACCCGGGAAGGATTGCCCGCGATCGAGGAAACGATCGCGCGCGGCATCCCGGTGAACGTGACGCTCATCTTTTCCGTCAAGCGGTATGAAGAGGTTGCGGAGGCGTACATTCGCGGGGTGGAGAGGCTGGTCGCCCCGGGAAAAAGCCCGCACCGCGTCGCGTCGGTGGCCTCCTTCTTCGTCTCGCGGGTGGACACGGCGGTAGACCGGCTGCTTGACGAGGTGATCCCCCGGTGGCCGGGGTCGCCCAAGGCGGAAACGGCGATCTCCCTGAAGGGGAAGGTGGCGGTAGCCAATGCGCGACTGGCATACGCAAGATTCGGGGAGATGTTCTCCACGCCGCGATGGAAAGAACTCGCGTCGAAGGGGGCCCGCGTGCAGCGCCCCCTGTGGGCGAGCACGGGGACGAAGAATCCGAAATACTCGGATGTGCTCTACGTCGAGGAACTGATAGGACCGAATACCGTGAACACGATGCCCCTGGCCACGATCGATTTCTTCCGCGACCACGGGAAAGTCGAAGACACCCTGACGGGGAGGGAGAAGGAGGCGAGAGCGGTTCTTGACGACCTGGGTCTCCTGGACATCGGGATCGAGGAGGTGTGCGAGAAACTTGTCCGGGACGGAGTCCAGAGTTTTACGGACTCCTACAAGAAATTCCTTGCGGCGATTGAGAAGAAGCTCTCCGGGACGAAGGTGACCTAAATATTCCGTTCCATGGATATGGCAACGTTCCGTCCCTGCCTCCCGGGGCCAAGGAACGCAGCGGGGGTTCCTCGGAGGGGGGGGACACTCCCGGTTTTTTCGTCGAGAGAAAATGGAGTGTCCCGGTGAAAGGCGGAGATTGCTTCGAGCGGAATTGGCAGCGAGCGGGCGAAGGTCGCGTAGCAGAGAGGAAGCCGCCTGCGAACACCTGGCACTGGGAGGGGATACGCCTCAGGGCATCGGCCCCGATACGAGACCGTAATTACGAGACGAAGCACTGAGGATGTTTCAGGAGGATTCCCCGAGGAGGAGACATGCGCATCGCGATGGTGGACTGGGGAAGATGGGGCTGAACATGACCCCCCTTGCCGGCGGAATGCAGGCCACCGTGGTTCCCCCTCCGTGTCTTTTGATCATCTTCGGGGCCTCGGGAGACCTGACGAAGCGCAAACTCGTCCCGGCCCTGTACGGGCTCTTCCGGGAGAAACTCCTGCCCGAGAAGTTCGCCGTCCTGGGGGTATCGCGCACTCCCTACGCGGACGATGCGTTCCGCGACCACCTGCGGGACGAAATCCGGGATGGCTCGCCGGGGACATTCGATCAGCGCTCCTGGGACGATTTCGCGGAAAGGCTTTTCTACCACCCCGGGGACATCGGCGACCCGCAGGGCACGAACTCCCTCGGCGACCGGATTCGCGATGTGGCGAAAGACCGCCGGATCCCGGGAAACCTCGTCTTCTATGCCTCCGTTGCCCCGAAGTTCTACGCTCCCCTTATTTCCCGGATCGGAAAGGCGGGACTTGCCGTCCCTTCGGATGATTTTCCCGGCTTCCGGCGCATTGTGATCGAGAAGCCGTTCGGCCACGATCTGGATAGCGCCCGCGAGCTTTCCCGCAAGGTCATGGAAGTCTTTCAGGAGGATCAGGTATACCGGATCGACCACTACCTGGGAAAGGAGACCGTCCAGAACATCCTCGTCTTTCGCTTCGCCAACGGCGTTTTCGAGCCGTTGTGGAACCGGAATTACATCGACCACGTGCAGATCACGGTAGCCGAGGATATCGGCGTGGAGGGCCGGGGGGACTATTTCGAAGAGGCGGGGATCGTCCGGGACATGATTCAGAATCACATGCTCCAGTTACTCTCCAACGTTGCCATGGAACCCCCCATTTCCCTTGCCGCCAACGACGTACGCGACGAAAAGGTCAAGCTGTTGCGTTCCATCGAACCGGTAAAGGAAGGGGATGTCGGCGAGGTGTGCGTCAGGGGCCAGTATGCCCCCGGGGAGGTCCGGGGAAAGAAGGTCCCGGGTTACCGGGCGGAGAAAAACGTCTCGCCGCAGTCCCTTGTCGAGACGTACGCCGCCATCCGCCTCACCATCGACAACTGGCGGTGGGGAGGGGTCCCGTTCTATCTGCGAACGGGGAAACGGCTGGGCGGGAGAGTTTCCGAGATTGCGATCAGGTTCCGGCCCGCGCCGTTTCTTCTGTTCGACAACTCCGCGTGCGGGCAACTGGTGTCGAATTACATCGTCTTGAACATCCAGCCCGAGGAGGGGATCTTCCTGAAGTTCGGTGCGAAAACTCCCGGGCCCTCGATCTGCGTGGAGCCGGTGGAGTTCAAGTTCACCTACGAGCAGGCATTCGGGGCGAAATCCCGGCCGGCGTATGGACGGCTCCTGCTGGATGCGATGCTGGGGGATGCGACCCTTTTCCCCCGGGACGACACCGTTGACATCTCGTGGTCGCTGCTTACGCCGTTCCTTTCCCGCTGGAAGGAAAACCCGGGACGCGACCTGTTCTTCTACCCGGCGGGGTCCTGGGGTCCTCGTGAGGCCGACAAGCTCCTGGCCCGGGAGGGGAGAAAATGGAGGGTGCCGTGACGAAAGGGAGGGATCTCCTGTCCGGCAGACTCTTCGTACTTTCCACCCCGGAGGAACTGGCGAGGGCGGCGGCAGGGCGCCTGTGGGGAATCGCACGGGAGCGCGCGATGGTCCTGGCCCGGTCAGGAAAGGGGGCGCGGCGAATCACCGTGGCACTCTCCGGCGGCAACACACCCCGTCCTACGCTCGCGGCCCTCTCCTCCGAGCCGTACCGGAGCCGTTTCCCGTGGGATCTTGTCCACATCTATCAGGTTGACGAGCGCTGGGTTTCCCCCGAGGATGCGTCGAGCAACCAGCGTATGCTGCGGGAGACGCTCGTTTCCCGGGCCCCCATCCCTCCGGACCACTTTCATCCGGTCGACACCTCCCTGCCCGACCCCCGGGAGGGAGTACGCAGGTACGAGGAGATGCTTCGGCGCGCCTTCCGGGAGACCACCGGGGGCTTCCCCCGTTTCGATGCCGTCCTGCTGGGGTTGGGAACCGATGGGCACACCGCGTCCCTTTTCCCCGGGTCCCCCGTCCTGGATGAGGGGACCGCCTGGGTGGGGAAGGCCGAGGGAGGGGACCCTCCCGTCCCCCGCATCACCCTGACGCTTCCCTTGCTGAACGCTTCCTCCCACGTCATCTTCCTGGTGAGCGGAAGGGAGAAGGCCCTCGTTCTGGAAAAGATTCTGACGGGAAAGGGAGCAGGGTTGCCTGCCTCCCGGGTCGCTCCCCGGAGGGGAAAGGTCACCTTTCTCGCGGACGCGGACGCGGCCTCAAGGCTCGAGGGGGAATCCGCCCCGGCCCCCGGTGTGGGCGACGTGCGGAACGGGAAGGGCGGCGCCGCGTGAGAATTCTGGCGGGAGACGTAGGGGGAACGAAGACGAACCTCGCGCTCTTTTCCCGGGAAGGGACCGCATTGCGGCGGGCGGAGCTTCGCACGTTTCCGAGCGGCCGGTACCCCGATCTGGAATCGATTCTCGCGGAGTTTCTCGCCGGCAAATCCGGTGTTACGGCGGCATGCCTCGGGGTTGCGGGACCGGTGGTGTCCGGGCGAAGCCGGGTGACCAATCTCCCGTGGATCGTGGACGGGCGGTCGATCCGGAGCGTCCTGGGGACGGACCGCGTCTTCCTCGTCAACGACCTTCAGGCGACCGCCTTCGCCGTCCCGTTCCTCCCAAAAGAGAGCCTGGCCGTCCTCCAGCGGGGGGAGGCCGAGCCGCAGGGAAACATCGCGGTCCTCGCCGCGGGAACCGGTCTCGGGGCTTCGTTCCTCGTGTGGATCGGCACGGGGTATGTGCCGGTCGCTTCGGAAGGGGGACATGCCGATTTCGCGCCCCGGGACGAGCGGGAGGTCCGGCTGTTCGTTTCCCTGCAAAGGCGCCACGGGCACGTTAGCGTGGAGAGGGTGGTATCGGGACCGGGACTGCATGCGATCTACCGGTTCCTGCGCGAGTCCGAAGGGATGACGGAATCCAAAGAGATCGAAGCCCGGCTGGTCGAGGAAGACCCGCCGCGCGTCATCACGCGGGAGGGACTTGCCGGGCATTCGGAGGCCTGCGGCGAGGCCCTCCGGATCTTCGCGTCTCTTTACGGGGCACAGGCGGGGAACCTTGCCCTCCAGGTGATGGCAACGGGGGGCGTGATCCTGGGAGGGGGAATCGCCCCCTCGATCCTGCCGATTCTCTTGGGCGAGACCTTTCTCGGGTCGTTTCTCTCCAAGGGCCGGTTCCGGGAGTTCCTGTCGCGGGTGCCGGTCAAGGTGATCCGGGACGACAAGGCCGCGCTGCTCGGCGCGGCGCATTATGCCCTTGCGGGGGAGGGGGTGGCCGGTTGACGGCGGGCCGCAGACATCCGAGGATCATCCTGGCCGCCGACCACGGGGGAGTGACCCTGAAGGCGGATCTTGTCCGGTTCCTGTCCGGAAAGGGCTATGCGGTGCGGGACCTGGGAACCGATACCCCCGATCCGGTGGATTACCCCGATTACGGGTTTGCCGCCGCCGCGGCGATACAGAGGGGGGAGGCCGACCGGGCCATCCTCATCTGCAAGTCCGGAATCGGGATGGCGATCGCGGCGAACAAGGCGAGGGGGGTGCGGGCGGCGCTGGTATCGACCGTGCCCGACGCCGAGCTGGCCCGGCGCCACAACGACGCCAACGTACTCGTGCTGGGGGCTAACGAGGTCCCGGTCCGCAGGGCGCGAAACATCGTGAGGGCGTGGCTTGCGACCCCCTTCGAGGGAGGGCGCCATCGGCGGCGGGTGGAGAAAATCCGGCGCTACGAGAAGGCCCA
>JBAUKK010000345.1:0-5209 GCA_049577645.1 Candidatus Deferrimicrobiaceae bacterium | reverse complement strand
CGAAGACCTTCTTCGCATCCCGGATGAGGAGCGTGAGGGCCTGCCGCATCTGCACGGCGAAGGACGTGTCGAGGACGTCGGAGCTGGTCATCCCGACGTGGAGGAACCGGGAATCTTCCCCGACGTGTTCGGCGACCGAGGTGAGGAAGGCGATGACATCGTGCTTCACCCGTTTCTCGATCTCGTTGATGCGCGGGATGTCGAACTTCGCGTTCTTTTTGACACGCCCGAGGGCGTCGGCGGGAATCAGGCCGTCCCGGGCCATCGCCTCCATGGCGAGGATCTCGATGTTCAGCCAGATCCGGAAGCGGTTTTCGGCCTCCCAGATCCTTCCCATTTCGGGCCTTGTGTACCTCTCGATCACGCCGACCCTCCCCTACCCGGTATGCCCGAATCCTCCCTCGCCCCGAGGAGTCGGGTCGAGGCTTTCCACCTCCCGCCATGTCGCCCGGGCGACGGGGGTGAATACGAGCTGCGCTATCCGGTTCCCCCGCCGGACGGAGAACGGTTCGTCACCGAGATTGGCCAGGACCACGCAGACCTCGCCCCGGTAGTCGGAGTCGATGGTCCCTGGCGAATTCAGGCACGTGATGCCGCTGCGGATCGCCAGGCCGCTCCGGGGCCGGACCTGGCCTTCCACCCCAGGGGGAATCGCCACCGAAATCCCCGTCGGGATGAGCGCCCTGCCCAGGGGGGGGATGGTGATCTCCCCCTCGATGTCGGCCCGCAGATCCATCCCCGCGGCGCCAACCGTCTGGTAGCGGGGCAACAGATCCCTGCTGCCCTCGCGAACGAACCGGACGGGGATCGAGAGACCGGTCGCCATCCGTCAAAAGGAAAGCGCGGACGCATCCGCCAGGTCGCCTACGGCGGCGAGCGAAAACCGTTCCCTGAGAAGCATCCTGGACGCAAGGTCCCGGACCCCGTCCGGCGTCACCTCTTCCACCTTCCGTATCTCGTCCATGGGATCCTCCAGACGTCCGAGGAACATCTCGCTCATCGCCAGCCGGGTCATGCGAAATCCGGGGTTCTCCATGCTCAGCTGCATGCTTCCCTTGATCAGTTCCTTGGCCAGAAAGACCTCCTCCTCCGACATCCGGCCCTCCGCGAGATCCGAGAGGACCTCTCCGGTAACATTCAGCACGTCCCCGGCCTTGTCGGGCGTCGTACCCGCGCAGATCTTCAGGATCCCCGTTTCGGCGTAGGAGGAGAGGGAGGAGAAGACGGAATAGGCAAGGCCGCGCTTCTCGCGGATCTCCTGGAAAAGCCGGCTGCTCATGCTGCCGCCGAGGATAGCGTTCAGGACGTGGGCCGCGTATTTCCACTCGCTCGCCCGGGACACCCCGGGGGCACCCAGGCACAGGTGGATCTGTTCGATCGGCCTCCCCCGCAGGAAGACCCCGCGCTTCGGGGCCGGAGGAGGCTCGGGGACGTGGCGTTCTCCCAGGCGAAGGGACCCCATCACCCTCTGGAACTCGTCCACGACACGCTCGTGCGGGAGGTTCGAGACCACGGAAACGATCACCCCGCGCCGCCAGAACCGGTCCCGGAAATACTCCGTAACGCGCTCCCGCGTAAGCGCGGCGACGTTCCCGGACGTTCCCTGGATCGGAAGCCCCAGCGGATGCCCTCCCCAGTACGATGCGTGGAAGAAGTCGTGCAGCAGGTCCTCCGGACTGTCCTCGACCATGAGAATTTCCTGGAGGATGACGTCCTTCTCGCGGTCAAGCTCGCGACCGTCAAACAGGGAGTTCAGGTAGATGTCCGACAGAAGGTCGGTGACCAGGGGAAAATCTTTGGTCAGCACCTTTGCGAAGAAGAAGATGTACTCCCGGTCGGTGTAGGCATTTATGGTCCCGCCAACCGACTCGATCTCCCGGGAAATGTCGATCGCCTTCCGGCGCGCAGTCCCCTTGAACAGCATGTGCTCGATGAAGTGGGCGATCCCGTTTTCCGGGGGGGATTCGCCCCGGCTGCCTCCGGATATCCATACCCCCACGGTGGCGGAGCGAAGGTGCGGGACATTCTCGCTCAGGATGGTGATGCCGTTGCCGAGGACCGTCTTCGCGACCGTCATGACATCGCGCCCCCTGGCAGCACCTACCGCCTCCCCTGCCTCCGGCCCCCGGGATCCCGGTCGCGCCCCCCGCGCCCCCTTCCGTCGGCACGTTTCTCCGGGTGTCTTGCGCCGTCTTCCCCTTCGGTCCGGCCGCCGGCATCGGGCTCGGTGTTGGGGTTCTCCCCTTCCTTCTCGAACTCCTTGTGCGTCAGGCGGATCTTCCCGTCCCGGTCGATCTCAAGGACCCGAACGGTCACATCGTCGCCCTCCTTGTAGATGTCGGAAACGGCCCGGACCCGGTTCCTGCTGATCTGGGAGATGTGGAGAAGCCCGTCGGTTCCGGGGAAGAGCTCCACGAATGCGCCGAAGTCCATGATCCGCCGGACCTTCCCCTCGTAGACCTTCCCGACCTCCGCCATCTGCACGATACCCTCGATGATGGAGATGGCCGCCTTCGCGGACTCCGCGTCCACCGCGGCGATCTTCACGGTCCCGTCGTCCTCGATGTCGATCTTGACGCCGGTCTGTTCCTGGATGCCGCGGATCACCTTCCCTCCCGGCCCGATGATCTCGCGGATCTTATCGGGTTTCACGTGCATCACGTAGATGCGGGGCGCGTACGGAGAGAGTTCGGGACGCGACTTGTCGAGGACGGCATTCATTTTTTCGAGGATGTGAAGGCGTCCTTCCCGGGCCTGCCGAAGGGCCGCCAGCAGGATCTCCCGGCTCACGCCCCCGATCTTGATGTCCATCTGGATCGCCGTGACCCCTTTCGCTGTCCCGGCCACCTTGAAGTCCATGTCCCCGAGGTGGTCCTCGTCCCCGAGAATGTCGGAAAGCACGGCGATCCGGTCCCCCTCCTTGATGAGGCCCATGGCGATGCCGGAGACGCCACCCTTTGTGGGAATCCCCGCATCCATCAACGCCAGGGACGCCCCACACACGGTGGCCATCGACGAGGAACCGTTCGACTCGAGAACCTCGGACACGAGGCGTATGGTGTAGGGAAACTCGAGCTCGTTGGGGAGAACCTTCGACACCGCCCTCTCCGCGAGCGCGCCGTGCCCCACCTCCCGGCGGGCCGGGCCGCGGAGCATCTTCACCTCCCCGACGCTGAAGGGGGGGAAGTTGTAGTGAAGCATAAAGGCCTTGGTGGAATCGCCCAGGAGGGAATCGATCCGCTGCTCGTCCTGGGAGGTGCCCAGCGTGGAGGTGACGAGAACCTGGGTCTCCCCCCGGGTGAAAATGGCGGATCCGTGAGTGCGCGGAAGCACCCGGACCTGCGAAAGGATGTTCCGGACCTCCTCGAGGCCGCGGCCGTCGATCCGATGTTTCTCGGAAAGGATCTTTCCACGGACGATCCTCTTCTCGGTTTCCCGGAAGGCGCTCGCGATGAGCGTCGCCTTCTCCAGACGCTCCTCCTCGGAGAACGCTTCACGGGTTACCGCGGCGATCTCCTCGATTCTCTTCCGCCGCTCCTGCTTGGGCAGTATTTCGTAGGCCGCCCGCAGGTCGGCTGCCGCCACATCCTCGATTTTGCGCAGATCCTCCTCGCCGAGCTCCTTTTTCTCGAAGGCCACCTTCGGCCTGCCCCATTCGCGGGTCATCGTCTCCTGGATCTCCAGTATGGGCACAAGGGAGCGGTGCGCAAAGAGAATGGCGTCGAGGACCTCCTCCTCGGGAACCTCGGAGGCCTCCCCCTCCACCATCAGGATCGCATTCCTGCTTCCGGCGACGAAGATGTTGATGTCGCTCCGGGCCAGGTCGGGGATCTCGGGGTTGACGACCAGTTCCCCGTCGATCCTGCCGACCCGGGCGCCTGCGATAGGGCCCCCGAAGGGGATCGCGGAAAGCGAGAGGGCCGTGGAGGCCCCGATCATGGCGAGCACCGCCGTGTCGTTCACCTTGTCGGCGGAAAGGACCGTCGCGATGACCTGGATCTCGTTGTAGAACCCTTTCGGGAAGAGGGGCCGGATCGGTCTGTCGATCATCCGGGAGGTGAGGATCTCGAACTCGGACAGCCTCCCTTCCCTCTTGAAGAAGCCGCCCGGGATCTTCCCGACGGCCGACGTCTTTTCCACGTAATCCACAACGAGAGGAAGGAAGTCGATGCCCGGGCGCGGGGTTTCGGATACACATGCGGTCACCAGGACCACGGATTCCCCGTACGTAACTACCGCAGCGCCGCCCGCCTGCTTTGCCAACTTCCCGGTTTCAATGGATAATTTTCTTCCAGACAGTTCCGTTTCGTACACGTTTCGCACTTGTCGTTATTCCCTTCTTGATGGCCCCCGCGGGGGCGAATTCTGGTGGATGGATTCCCTGACTACTTGCGCAGGCCGAGTGCTTCCACGACGGCTTTGTACCGGAGCGACTCCTTCGACTTCAGGTAGTCGAGCAGGCGTCTCCTCTGACCAACCAGCTTTAACAATCCCCGACGGGAATTGAAATCCTTTGAGTGGCTCTTCAGGTGGTCCGTGATCATGTTGATCCTCTCCGTAAGGAGCGCGATCTGCACTTCGGGTGATCCGGTGTCCAGATCGTGGAGCCGGAACTTGCCGATGACGTCCTTCTTCTTCTCCATTACAACGCTCATTTCTCCCCTTCCTTTTTCCATGATCACGCGCGTCAACTATGATGATTTTCCTATTTTTATATCACATACAGGGGGGAGAAGTAAATTCATATACCCCGTAAGATCCTCCATGCGCCGGAGGGAAGCCGCTCCACCAGCGCAACGGGACCTTCCTCCGCGGAGGTGAGAAGAACGACTCCCGTCTCCTGCCCCTCTCCTTTCCCCTCGAGCCACGGGGCGGGCGACCGCCCTTGCCGCACGGCCGCCGCTGCCTCCGGCGGGATCTCCCGCCGGGAAAATCCTTCCAGGGCACGCTCGATCGGAACCAGGGCGCCGTCCGCTTCCCCCCGCTTGCCGGACGCAACAAGGTCCGCGAGCAGGATCGAATCCTTGATCCGGAACGGGCCGCTCCTCAGGCGGCGCAGCTCCGAAACGGTCATCGGAACGCCCAGGGCCCTTCCCAGATCCCGGGAAAGCGCCCGGACGTAGAAACCTTTCGTGCAGTGCAGGAAGGCCCGGAACCCCTCCTGCGACCACGAGAGGACCCTCGCCTCGTACACGCGCACTTTCCGGCC
>JBAUKK010000344.1:0-2041 GCA_049577645.1 Candidatus Deferrimicrobiaceae bacterium | reverse complement strand
GGACTATCTCAAGGTTGTCGGCCAATCGAGCTGGTATTTCCCTTTTTTCCGGAAGAATTCCTTCGTGGCGTCCGGCCGGGCGGGGGTTGCCAGGCCCCTCGGGGATACGCAGGAAATTCCCATCCAGAAGCGCTTTTTCCTCGGCGGAAGGACGACCGTCCGGGGTTTCAAGGAGGAGTCGCTGGGTCCGCGCGGTGCCGACGGGACCCCCACGGGGGGGGATTACATGGTCAACGGGAACGTCGAGCTGCGGTTCCCCGTGCGGTACGGATTCATTCTTGCCTTGTTCCTCGACGCGGGAAGCGTGTGGTTCGAAAGGGATCCCGATAACGACTTCGATCTCCGGGAAAGCGCGGGTCTCGGCCTCCGGTATCTGACGCCCGTCGGCCCGGTCGCCTTCGACTACGGGTGGAAACTGGACAGACGGGAGGGGGAATCCTCCTCGGAGTGGCACTTCACGATCGGGGCCGTATTCTGACGGGTTCCCACGGGAGGCGCCAGGCGAGGGAGGCGAGAACCTGCTTCCGGACGACGACCCGCGTCCCGGCGGTGCGGTCCCCGAGCCTCTGGTGGTCGGGGTTGCGGAGCAGAGCGACCGTCTCCCCCTATCCATTTTCCCGCTTTCTCGTCATGCGCAAAACGTGTTAGGTTTTTCCATGAATTGTAGACTTCCCACAGAGAGGAGCATGCCCTGACGCCCGGTATCCGGTGGACATTTCCTTTTTTCGCTATCTGGATCGGGGTTTTCGCGATAACGGTCCTGTCCATCGCCCTGTCGCCGGGTGGTTTTCGTCAGGCCGGACTCCCCACATGGTTTGCCGTCTGCGGGGAATTCGCCATCGGCGCCGCGCTACTCCTTTATCTCAACCGCAGGATCTTCCGGTCCGCCGACCGGTGGCAGAAGGAAATTTCCTCGGGTGCCGGGAAAGATTTCCCCGTCGAGGCGGGGCTCCTTACACCGGTTGCGGCTGCAGTGGCCGAACGGTGCGGGCGGGAAATCGCCTCCCTCGAGGAGGAGATCCGGAAACGCGAGGAGAAATTGCGGCAGTTCGAGCGCCTCCGCCGCGACCTGGAAGAGACCCAATCCCACCTAGAGGCCAAGATCAACGACCTGCATTCCATCTACGAGGTCTCCACGGCGGTCGCCGGCACGCTGGACACCGAGGAGCTGTTCCGCATCATTCCCGAACGGGTCATGAAGGTGCTCGGGCTGAACGACTTCTGTGTTTTCCTCTACCAGCCGGAATCCGGGACTCTCGTGTGCCGCGCCTCCGCGGGAATGCCGTCCACCGTCTCCTCCGACTTCGCCATCGGTAGCGGGGAGGGGATTTCGTGGCGGGTGTTCGAGTCCGGGGAGGCGGTCTACGTGCCGGATGTTCGGGCCACCTCGGATTTCCGGTACTACAACGGGGAGAAGCCGGAGGTACGGTCCTTCATGTCGGTCCCCTTGCTCTCGAAGGGAAAAGTGGTCGGCATCCTGAACGTCAACCACCCGGTCCCGAATGCTTTCGACGGGGAGTCGCTTGCGACGTTGCGCGTGCTGGCCACCTACATTGCGATCGCGGTCGAGAATGCCGAGCTCTTCCACTTCGTGAAAACGCTCGCGGACAAGGATTCTCTCACCCTCCTGCACAACCACGGGGCGTTCCACACGAGGCTTCTGATCGAGATCGAAAGGGCCGCGCGATACCGACGCTCCCTCTCGGTAATCATGCTGGACCTCGACGGCTTCAAGGAAATCAACGACACGCACGGCCACATCGTCGGGGACCGCATCCTGATGATGACGGCGGGGGTCCTTTGCGCGCATCTTCGGAAGAGCGACGTGGCCGCCCGCTACGGGGGGGACGAGTTCTCCGTGATTCTCCCCGAGACGGACCTCGCGGCGACATCCGCCATAGCAGGTCGCATCGCGGCGGGAATTTCCCAGGTCAGCCTCGACACCAGGGAGGGGGCGACGATTTCCTTTACCGCCAGCATCGGCTATGCGGCGTGCCTCCCGGATTCCCCGGAGCGGGAAACGATCCTGAATGTCGCAGAC
>JBAUKK010000343.1:0-5568 GCA_049577645.1 Candidatus Deferrimicrobiaceae bacterium | reverse complement strand
CTCTTTCACGACTACGCGATTCTTTCCCATATTTTTAGCGAGGTAGGTCGCCTCGTCTGCAAATTTTACCATCTTTTCCTCGGTTGCGTCCCCCTTGTTCGTGGAATAGATTCCTATGCTCACGGTGAGATGGCCTTCTTCGCCGGAAGGTTCCAGGAAGTTGTGCTGGTAGATTTCCGTCTTGATCCGCTCCGCGAGCATCAAGGCGCCGGCAGGGGTCGCCTCAGGAAGGATGACCCCGAATTCCTCCCCTCCGTATCTGGCCACGACATCGTTGGCGCGGACGCATCCGCGCAACAGATCAGCGGTCTTTTTGAGGGCGAAGTCCCCCGCCAGGTGCCCGAAACGGTCGTTGAACTTCTTAAAATCGTCGACGTCCACCATGAGGAGGGAGACGCTGTGTCCGTAGCGCCGCGCGCGCGCGAGTTCCCTGCCGAGGGACTGGTAGAACTCCCGGTGGTTCGCCACGCCCGTCAGGCCGTCGGTAATCGACATCTTCCTTGTCTTTTCGTTCATTTCGACCAGTTCCAGGGCGATTGCCGCCTCTTTGACGAGCGTGATGATCGATTCCGTGGTCTCCCGGCAGACCCTTCGTCCCGCGGGATGACTCCGCACCACCAGAATAGCGGATGCGGCGAACATCTCGCACCGGACACATTCTTTCCGCTTTTCCTCCAGATCCTCCGATTGGTTGAACCGGCAGGACGCGAATCCCGCGATCCAGCATTTGGTGTCCTCGAGCTTATAGGCGGGGCATTCGAGATGTCCGCACGCCTTGACGTCGGAACACTTCCGGCTGGGTTTCCTGGCCAGCGGCACCAGGAACGCCGGTCCCTCCCCCAGAATGGCCCGGTCCTCGCGGCAGGTCTTCTGTCCGTCCAGGGAAGGAAGAATCGCCGCGTGTCCTCTCCAGACCGAGCGCGCCATAATCGAACCTTCGTCCCAGCTGGGGATCCGAATCACCGAACCGCCGACCTCGCTTCCCATGTTTCCGAACACGATGTCTCCCTTCTCATCAAGGATGCCGAGGACTGCCCAGGGGAACCCGAACCCGTCCCGCACGCCTGTGAGGAGGGTCTCGAAAACTTCATGGGATTGGTGGGACTGGAGCATCTTCTTGGTGAACAGGTGATGGCTGTGCAGGTCCTTGTGCGCTTCGGTGATCTCGCGGATCCGCCCTTCCATTTCCTCACGTGCCTGCCCCACCGCCGCTCCCATATCCACCCGGTACCTGTCGAGACGGCGCAATGCGGCGACTGCCGTCGCGCGGGTATCGGCCGTATCGGGGAGGCTTCCCCCGTGCAAACGGACCGCATCCCCCAGCATCCGGACAGCGTCTTCCGAGGAGGAAAGATAGGCGCGAAGCAGGAGCAGGAGAACCCCGATGAGCAGGGCGAAGCTGGCCGACACGGCCAGCGGCCCGAATCCCCACGGGAAGCCGAGCGATCGCCCGGAGTCGAAGAACGATGCGTCCGGGTAATCCACGGAAGACAGGAGCGCAAGAGCGACCCCCACGAGGATCATCAGGACCCCGCCCCACAAGAACCGTTGTTGCATGCGGCCCCGCTCCTGATTCACCACGTATGCGAATACCTCTTTTCCGGGGATAACATACCTATCTTTCTTAACGGAAATCCCGCGGAAAAGTTTACGGGAAATCCTTACAGATACCGAAGCGATCGCACGAGGGAGAGGATGTTTTCGCAGGCTGCCCGGGAGACGGACAGCCACACCCGGTAGGCTTCCACCGCGCCCCCCCATCCCGCCGAGACGCCGGGCGCCATCAGGCAGGGTATCCAAAGGAGAAGGAAGAACAGTACGACCGCCGCTGAGAACACCCTCCCGCTGCGGCGCAGGTCAGGCTGTCCCACCAGGAACCCTTCCGTGGAGAAAAGAATATGCATTGTGAAGAGGAACGAGGCCGCCAAAAGGTAGATATCCGGCACCCAGGGGGACGCGTGCCGGAACATCAGGGCCGTGATTCCGATTCCCACGCTGTACAGGGGGAAGATGTAGGGGGCGAGGTCGATCATCACGTTTGTCCGGTCCAGCACCACCTTTCCGCCGTCTCTCGACGAGATGTGGAACTGGTGGATCTTGCGGAAAAAGATCTTCGCAAGCACAAGGTGGGAAAACTCGTGCCCCCACAGGTACAGCCGTTCCGGCTTGCGCAGAAAAAAGTGGATCAGGAGATAGGCCAGAGCGCCGCCCAGGACAAGGATGCGCTCCTCATCCGTCGCCAGTTGGCCGACAGGCGCAGGGAACGTGTACAGGAGAATGCCATCGACGATCAGAAGCGGAATCCCGGCCAGGGAAAAGAGAAATACCCTCACGACCGGTCCCATGCCAAAGCGGACATGCCCTTATTTGCAAGAATAGAATGGTGGTTCATTACCGAAGGCAAATTTGTTTACAATATTTCAGCATTATGTTATTTTCCTTCATGAAAACTCCTTAACATTGCGTTCTGAAAGGCATTGCCGGGGTGGAGCATCTTCCGAATATCCTCAAAACGCGCGATATGGCCATCCTTCTGGACATGAGCCCCGACGCAGTCAACGACCTGGCCCGCAAGGGTGTGCTCAAAGGGTACAAGAGCGGCAACCAGTGGCGCTTCCGTCGGAAGGATATCGAAAGGTTTCTCGACAGGGAAGGAAGGAAAATGGCGCCCCCGGGGTGACTCGAACACCCGGCAAACGGTTTAGGAAACCGCTGCTCTATCCGCCTGAGCTACGGGGGCGTTTCCCCTGACATCCGCCCTCTTTCCCTACTCGGTGAACTTGAGCAGGGAAAACACCTTCTGCCCCTTCAGTTTCTCGCGCCCTCGAAGATCGGTCAACTCGGCCAGGAAGCAACATTCTAGTATATCGGCGCCCTGCCGTTTCAATAAATCCGTCACGGCCCCGACCGTTCCTCCCGTGGCAAGAACGTCATCGGCCACGACCACCTTCATTCCGGGCCGTATCGCATCCTCGTGGATCTCGAGCCGGTCTTTTCCGTACTCGAGCGCGTACTCCGCCGCGACCGTCTTGTGGGGAAGCTTTCCGGCCTTTCGCACGAGGATGACGCCCACTCCCAGCTTATAGGCCATCGCCGCGCCCATCACGAACCCGCGGGCTTCGATCCCGACCACGGCTTCCACGCCTTTGTTAAAGTGGCGGTGCGCCATGAGGTCGATCGCCCGCTGGTAGGACGCCGGGTCGGAGAGCAGGGTCGTGATGTCCTTGAACTGGATTCCCTTGATCGGGAAGTCCGGTATGTTTCGTATCCGTTTTTTCAGGGCCTTCATCGCCTGCTGCCCGCCCTTTCCAGGTATTTTTTCGGGTCCACCCCGGTTCCTCCCAGCCGAAGCTCGAAGTGAAGGTGCGTCGTCGTGGCGTTTCCGGTCTCCCCCACCGTCCCGATCACGCCTCCGGGTGCGACGGCATCCCCCGATTTCACGCGGATGCGGCGCAGATGCCCGTACAGCGTCGTGACATCGTCCCCGTGGTCAATAATGATAGCGTTTCCGTATCCGCGCATCCCGTTGCCGGCGTACAGGACCACTCCGTAGCCCGCCGACCGGATCGGTGTGCCACCCGGCGCCAGGATGTCGATCCCCTGGTGCCTGCGCCCGCTTCTTCTCCCGAAGCCCGAGGAGATCGTTCCGTCAAGCGGCATGACGAGCCTCTTCCCCGTCAGGCGGGAACTCGTTTCCGGAAATTCCATGGAAGGGACGTCCCGCGAGCCCGTCGCACCGGGAATCCACAGCATCTGTCCGGGCTGCAGCGTCCGCGGGTCATCGATGTCGTTTTCCTCGAGGAGCGAGTGCGTATCGATTCCGTATGATCTGGCGATGCGGTACGCCGTCTGTCCCCTTTCCACCCGGTGGTAGACTCCCTTTCCCCCCGAGCAGGCGGCGACAAGTCCCACCAGAAGAAGAGCGGCAATCCGTATCTTCAGCCCCCCTGCCGTCTTCCGCAAGACCCTCTGTCGCGTCATCCGGAAAATCCGCGCTCCCCCAGAAGCGGGACGAACCGGCAACCGCCGAGGTATTCCTTTCTCGCCGCGCCTTGGTCCTTGCGGACACTTACCAGCTCCTGCTCCCAGCGTCCCCCGATCGGGATCACCATGATGCCGCCCTCCCGCAACTGCGCGAAGAGAGGTTCGGGCAGCTCGGGCGCCGCCGCCGTTACGATCACCCGGTCGAAAGGGGCATCTTCCGGCGCCCCCAACGTGCCGTCCCCGACGCGGAACCGGACGTTATCCATCCCCAGGGCCGCAAGCGTTGCCTGGGCCGCCCAGGAAAGGGATTCCAGACGCTCTACGGTGACCACCTCCCGGGACAGGCAGCAGAGAATCGCCGTCTGGTAGCCCGACCCGGTGCCGATCTCGAGAACCTTCTCGGTCCCGGAAAGCCAGAGGGCCTGGGTCATCTCGGCCACGATGTACGGTTGCGATATGGTCTGCCCCTCCCCGATGGGAAGCGGCCCGTCCTCGTAGGCGCGGGAGGCAAGCGTGGAGGGGAGAAACCGGTGGCGGGGAATCTCCCTCATCACCGAGAGGAGCCTCTCGTCCCGGATCCGCCGGCCCTTGAGCTGCTCCTCCACCATGGCGTTCCGCTTCCGGGCAAACGATTCCTCGCTCAGATTCCCTTTCGGGTTGCGCCACCGCAGCATCACGCACCCTTCACCACTTCCATCGTCTGAGGGTCCGCAACGATTTGTAATTCGTCATGTCGAGATGGATCGGCGTGATCGAAATGTAGTCCTGTTCGACGGCCTCCAGGTCCGACCCGGGGATGTCCTGCCTCTGGAGGGTATCGCCGCCGATCCAGTAATACTTTCTTCCGCGCGGATCCCGTTTCTCCACGACGGCCTCGCCGTAGATGCGCTTGCCCTGTCGCGTGACCCTGACCCCGCGGATCCCCTCCGTCGGAAGGTTGGGAAGGTTCACGTTCAGGAGCGTATCCTCGGGAATCCGCTGGCGGAGCACCTTGCGCGCGAGCTTCGCGGTGAAGGCCGCCGCCGCCTCGAACCGGAAATGGTTGCGCGACACCAGCGATACGGCGATCGACGGGATTCCCAGGAGAGTTCCCTCCATCGCCGCCGAGACGGTTCCCGAATAGGTGATGTCGTCCCCCAGGTTCGCGCCCTTGTTGATCCCGGACACGAGGAGGTCGATCTTCTTCTTCCGGAGGATGCCGTTCGCGGCGAGGTTCACGCAATCGGTCGGCGTCCCGTCGACGGCGTATACCCGGTAGCCAACCTTTTCGACCCGGAGCGGTTGCGTCAGCGTAAGGGAATGCCCCGCCGCACTTCGTTCGCGGTCCGGCGCGACCACGTACACCGTCCCCAAGGGACGGAGCGCCTCCGCGAGCGCAACGATCCCCTCGGACCGGAAGCCGTCGTCGTTGGAAACAAGGAGGATGGGGGAAGGATCTTTCACGTTTTGCCGATGGTTTCAGGAAAGATAATGGTCGGGGCGGCTGGACTTGGACCAGCGGCCCCCCGCACCCCATGCCTGAAACACGAATTCCGCAAATTATTGAAAACCCGCAACTATTTGATTTTCTTAACGTCCCATGAT
>JBAUKK010000342.1:0-12121 GCA_049577645.1 Candidatus Deferrimicrobiaceae bacterium | reverse complement strand
CCTATGCCGGTTTCACGGCAAGAAACGGATAGCCATGGACGTCGAATGCCCTGGCATTCCTTTCCCCCTTTGCCCCTCCGAAGGTATCGACGGCAGCCCCGATCTCGATATTTGCGAATCCGACTTCCTTAAGCATCCTTTCCCAGCCTGCGCACGGCAGGCCCCCTGCGATTCAACCCGTCCAGAGATCGATGTTGCGGATCGCGGCCTCCGGGACAGGCTTGCCGTTGGCGATATCGGCGAACTGGAGCCTCCCGCCGGGGCGGAGCACCCTCCGGATTTCCGAGAAAATCCGCCTTTTATCGGCGCAGAGGTTGATCACGCCGTTGCTGATCACAACATCCGCCCAACCATCCTCGATGGGTAGGTCCTCAATCAACCCCTCCCGGAATTCGACCTGGTTCAGGCCCATCTCTGCCGCAACCCCCCGGGACTTGGCGAGCATCTCCTGCGTCATGTCCACGCCGACGACATGCCCCTTGGGACCCACCTGCCTGGCCGCCACGAAACAGTCGAATCCTCCCCCCGATCCGAGGTCGACCACGCGCTCTCCTTCCGACAAGGACCGAAGGGAAAACGGGTTCGCCACGCCGGCGAACGACTCCACTGCCGAATCAGGCAGGGACGCAGTCAGGCTCTGGTCATAGCCCAGCCTGGCTGCGAGTGGGCGCCCGGTGTGAAAATGAAACCTGCCGTGAGGATTTACCGCCACCTCGCGGTACTTCTCCTTCACCTGCTCGCGCAAAGTTGCGGCATCCACCATCACTTCGAAAGCCATGACTCCCCTCCAGTCTCCCCTGCCCCGTTTCTCCAACGGCTTCGGGTTGGGGCCTTCTTATCATCCGAAGACCATATCCTTGTTAATCAGTAGGATTCGGAAACCATCGGGAATGATTCGACGAACATGACGAATATGTGGACGGCACATCACATGGGAAAACGGACAACGTTGGAAACTTCTCTCCATCGAAGAAAATCTAACCATTTATCACGTCGGGACGTTACGCACCCAACCTTACGTCAGGGACGGGAAACCAAGGAGGCTTGCAGTGGACGAAAAGAAGATCATCGCGGTAGCGGGGGCAACGGGCGCGCAGGGAAGCGGCCTGTGCCGCGCCATCCTGAATCACAATAGCGGCGGATTCCGGGTCCGTGCTCTTACGAGGAACCCCGGTTCCGACAAGGCGAAAGAGTTGGCAAGACTTGGCGCCGAGGTCGTCGCGGCGGACGTCGACGACGAAAAGAGTCTGGAAAAGGCATTCCAGGGCGCCAACGGGGCGTTCTGCGTCACTTTCTTCTGGGAGCACTTTTCGCCCGAGAAGGAATATGCGCATGCCGCCGCTATGGCGCGAGCGGCGAGGCATGCCGGCATCAAGCACGTCATCTGGTCGACTCTCGAAGATACCCGCAGATGGGTTCCCCTGAGCGACAACCGGATGCCAACGCTCATGGACAAGTACAAGGTGCCGCACTTCGACGCCAAGGGGGAAGCCGACCAGGTGTTTACGGGTCTCGGCCTGCCGGTGACCATTCTTTTGACGTCGTTCTACTGGGAAAATCTGATCTACTTCGGCATGGGACCCAAGAGGGGGCCGGACGGGAAACTGGCGATCACGTTTCCCATGGGCGACAAGAAGATGCCGGGGATCGCCTCGGAAGACATCGGCAAGTGCGCCTATGGCATCTTCAGAAAGGGGGCCGAATTCATTGATAAAACTGTCGGGATCGCAGGCGAGCACCTGACCGGAGCGCAGATGGCCGCCGCCCTGACGAAAGCAATCGGGGAGGAAGTGCGGTACAACGACGTGACACCGGAAGTATACCGCAGTTTCGGTTTCCCGGGTGCCGATGACCTCGGCAACATGTTCCAGTTCAAGCGAGACTTCGAGGACGTCTTCTGCGGGGCACGCGACATCGGGTTTACCCGGTCCCTTAACCCGTCCCTGCAGACGTTCGAGTCCTGGCTTGCCGTGAACAAGAACAGGATCCCGATAGAAAAGGAAACCCGGCGGGCGACGGGAGAATGACGGGAACAAACCGGCCCTGAGCAAATCGGGACATATCCCGAACGGGAGATTCCCCGGCCCGGAGGGGGCCGCCCTGGACCTTCCCCCTCTTTATTCCGGAGAGGGAAGGTCCGCAGCACGGAGGACCGCAGATCCACAACAGGGGAACCCTCTTGCCGTGTTGGTCGATGAAGCGGAAGAGTCTCGTTCTGGGAAGGTTCTGGCCCGGGACGGGACGGGTGATCTTGGCAATCGGGGGCGACAGGATGGCCATGATTCCCCCCCCGGAGAGGTTTGATGCACCGAGTCCCGTTAACCAAAACTTACCTTATAATACACGATACTCCATGCTGAAAATGTTGGGAAGGAGAGGAAACTGCCGAAGCGCAAAGGCCATCCTACGTTTACCCCACGAAGGGGAACCACCAATTGATGAAAGGAGGACGGACCATGGCGCGAAAATACATTGATTGTCGGGACTATCCAGGCGACACCAAGTGCACGGTAGCCCTTTCGGCCGACACGGAGGAAGAACTCCTGAAAGCCGTGGTGCATCATGGAACCGCCGTTCACGGGTACGACGACACACCCGAGTTTCGGGAGAAGATTCGCAAAGGGATGAAGGAAGGGATACCGCCCGCCTGAACCAGTGAAAACCGATCCAACGCCCCCCCACTGGGGGAGGACAATCCGGCAACCCGTTCATAATTAGAAGGAGATGGGGGCGAGGTGGTCGACCAGTTCATGAAGACGCCGAAGTGATCCTGCGCCGGTGACTCCTGCGGCAAGCATGGCGCCTCACGGCCCAAAAGAAGAACGGGGGGCCATCCCCGGCGGGCGCGACGGAACGAGGAGAACCGGATCACGGCTTCTTCTCGCCGTCGCGCTGGTCGGCGTGGTAATCAGCGCGTTCCTCGCGGGGGCGTACATCTCGGATTTCCTCTGTGACGTCACCGGGGTCGCCTCCACGTCAGTGCGCCTGTGTGTGAAGGTGGCAAGCATCGCGGTCGCGCTCCCCGCCGGATTCTACCTTGTCGAGCGGTTCTTCCTGCATCGCGCGAAACAAGGCGGCGCACATGGGGGGGGATCACCGGAACAGAAACCGAAATAGCGTTCCCGTCGCCGGAACCGTGTGGTGCCCCGAGGTACCGCGCAAAACACCAGGGCGAATCGACGAAAGTTCTTAGGAACGTCCCGGTTCTTGGGGGATGAGGCGGAGGGTGGACTCGGCGTTCTCCCGGATCTGTTTTTTATCGGTCCAGGCCGGGTGGGACGTGCCGGAGAGCCACAGGGGGCTCTGGTCGCGGTAGTGCCGCTCGAAAAAATGTCCCGACTCCCCCGTTGTGATGACGGACCGTGCCATCGAACGGAATCCCAGCGGGACGACCTGGCGCATGGAAGGCCCCACCACAACCGAGAAGTCCGCGCCGTGCCGGAACTCCTCCTTGAAGACGGTCCGCCCGTCGCCGGGCACGGGGTGCGGCCCGATGTTGAACCACCGCCGGAGGTACCGTTTTCTCCCGAAGGGATGTTCGAAGGTCACCTGGTGGAGCCGATCCCACTTCCACGTCGAGAAAACATTCCCGAGCCGGTACTTCAGGAACGCCATGGCGTCCAGCAGGGAGCGGGCGGCGAGGTCGTCAAGCGATTCCTTGACTCCGGTCTCCGCGTTCTCCAGGAACAGGGAGTCCCCCCGGTCGATCGCCCGGTCCATCGCGTTCCACAGAAGGCGCGAGGTGCGGGAGGCCTCGTCGAACAGTTCCGGACCCAAATCGTCCCGAAATGCGTTCTCGATAATTTTTTCATAGAAGACCTCGTACAGCGTCGCCCCGGGACTGTCCCCGGACACGCGCAGGTCCCAACCGGAGAGGATCCTGGCCGCATCCCCGAAGTCCAACGTCTCCCGCTCCCGCTGGCGCGCGACACGGACCGCAAGGGAGACCACACTGGCCGCATCCGGCCGCAGGATGTCCTGCTGCATCCGCTCGAACTCCCTCACGGAGAACTTTCCTTCTTCCGAGAGCATTTGGAGGATCCGCTTCCCCCTGTCCGGCGGTTCGTAGAGCCGGGAGAGGTAGTGTCGATAGGAATTCCCCGCGGGGGGAAAGTTGGCCGCGACGACAACGCGTTCCGGCGGATTCCACACCCGCGGGTTCTCGGAGAACGGAACGGTCCCCGTCCATTCCCACTCACCCGTGTCGCCGGGGACCGGAAGCAGGCCGCCCCCCCCCTTGCGCACCGGGATTCGCCCCGCCGTCACTACGCCGATGTTCCCCTCCCGATCCGCGTACACGATGTTCTGGGCCGGGTGGGGAAACCCCGAGAGGGCCGCGAGGAACTCCTTCCGGTTGCGGGCGCGATTCAGGGCGTGCAGCGCTCCCAGCGCGTCGCCCCCGTCGAACCCTACCCACCGCAGCGCCAGCGCGGCGGACGACTCGGGCAGGACCGGGGAGAGGACGGGGCCGTGCGGCGTTTCCCACACCGTGAGCGTCTCCTCTTTCTTCCCCCGTACCCGGATCTTCTCTACACGTTTCGTCATCGGGATCCATTCCCTGCGGAACATCACCCGATCCCCGTCCACCCTTTCGACGAAGAAGTCCGCGTCGTCCAGCATCACGTTGGTGAACCCCCAGGCGATATCGGGGTTGTGCCCGATGACCACGGAAGGGGCGCCGGGGAACGAGACCCCGTAAACATCCACGCCGGGGGCAACGAGGTGGATCTCATACCAGAGGGAGGGGCAGGGAAGCAGAATGTGGGGGTCGTTCGCCAGGATGGGCCGCCCCGTCGCGCTCCTTTCCCCGGAGACGGCCCAGGCATTGGAGCCTCCGGACCGGGGGAGATCCCCCACCGACCGCCGCAGCGAGGCAAGCCCGTCAAAGAGGACCGAGGGGAAGAGCTCCACGGGCGCCGAAGCGGCGAACCCCGGAGCGACAACGGGGGAACCGGCGGGCACGCGGGGCATGAACTCCTCCGCCTTCTCCCGGGGGAGCTTTCTCCAGGCCCGGTAGAGCGTCACTTCCTCCTGCCACTGGGCCAGCCCGAACGACTTCAGCAGGCCGATGGCGGCGACGTCCTCGGGGATGAATTCCCGCGGCGGAGCCCGCAGGATGCGGAACTCCACCGGCCAGGCGCGCAGCGCCGCCATTGCCGCGTTCACGCCCTCGCAGTACGCCTGTACAATTTCCTTCGTTTCCTCCGGCAGGGAGGCGAGGATGCCGGGGGCGCGGGCCGCGAACCCCAGATGCCGGAAGAGCCGGTCGGCGAAAAACGCTTTTTCGCCGTAGACCTCCGACAGTTCCCCCCGGGCCAGCCTCCTTTCCATGTCCATCTGGAAGAGACGGTCCTGGGCGTGCACAAATCCCTGCGCGAAGTAGAGGTCGTGGTCGTTCGACGCCGTGATATGAGGGATGCCGTACGTGTCCCGCACGATCTCGACGGGGGCCGACAGGCCGGCGACGGCAAGCTGGCCTTCCCGCTGCGGTACGCTCGTCCGGAAGAAGGAGGAACAGGAAGCCAGAAGGAGAAATGCCGCCGCGAGAAGGCGCAAGGCCGTGCAGCGGGAACCCCCGGGGGAAAGGTGCCCCCCCCTCATCGCTTCCCGAACACCCGGGCCTTTATGTTTCCCAGAACCTTCTCGAAGACCTCGCCCGTGTAGGTGCGGACATGCCGCCGCATCTGGATGAGGTACCGCTCGATCTCTCCCCATTCCCGGGCGATGATACCCATCTGGTCCCCGTACGCCTCGTCGTACTCGGTCCGCATCCTTTCCTGGAGAGCATCCCGCTTTCTCCGGTCGTCCGAGAAAACCTTCCGGGGAAGAAATTCGTGGATCGGCTCGAAGATACGGACGTCGGTATCATCGAGGTGGAACAATTCGATGTTGTCGATCATGATCACCTTTTTTCCCGGAGTCGCCACATAGTGGCCGTAGCGCAGAGCGGTCCCAAGACAGTCCCCCAGGGCATCCTGTCTCGCTGTCCCGTTTACCCACCAGGTCCATTCCCGGAGAACCCGGGAAGCGGTTACCTCTTCGTCCAGGTAGATGTTCACCCCTTCCTCGTTCGGCTTCAGGAGAATCTCTTCGCCCTGGGGGGTCAGGTGATACACGACGGGGAGGACGGGCAGGCCCACCAGCCCCGGCAAGCCGCCGTGTATGTACTCGCCCAGGCAGCCGAACCGCGAAAGGTATAGGGAATACTTTTTCCCTTTGGTGTCGCGCAAGGTGAAAAGCGTATCCTTGTGCACCTTCTCCACGAGCTGGACGTCGGTCACCTCGAAGTCACGGGGGGCGACCTCCGTCATCCGGGAAAGAAGCTGCAGGATCGCTTTCTTCAGTCCCGTGGATTTCAGCTTGGAAGAAAAGATCTTCACGCGGGCGTTGTCCGGCATCAGGCGGATCGCTCCCCGGACCCAGTTGACATAGGAGTGGGAGATGCTTATCGGGAGCATGTCCGTGCAGGACGGGTCGAGCAGCTCGTCGATCTTCACCTCCCACAAGGGAATGTGCATGGCGAGAAATTCCTGGGGATTTTCCACCCCGAGGACCTTGAGGATCTTCTCCCTGTCCTTGGTCTTCCTCTGGGAAGCGGGAATCTGATAAAACCGGTTGAGGGCCCGTTCGTACTTCGCAAGGTCGGCCTGGACGGCAGAACGCATCGGAAGCCCCTCCCGTCAAGCGTGGAGTACGGTAGAATGTTTTTGGACGACACGAACATAGTAACACGCTGCCGGGGAATACCATTCCTCCTTTCCCGGCATTTCGCGGAGTTCCCCGTCCGTTTTCGCGCGGACAGTATCTTTTAAGGGAGGTGCCATGCCGAATAATCCCCCGGAGAACTTGGACAAAATCGTGGAGCAGTGCATCCTGATGGAGATCCAGGCGATGAGTCTCTACACCACACTGGCCAACCGCGTCACGGACGAGGAGACGAGCAGGATGCTGCGGTATCTCGCCGAGATGGAGGAATCGCATGTAACCCGTCTCGTGGAGATCTTCTCGGGGGTGATGGAGAACGCCAATAAGGCTCTATCCCGGGTGGACATCGTCAAGACCTTCCAGTCGGAAGCATGGAGGATGCACAAGGCCCGGCTGACGGGGGCCGGCCTCACCGAAACGTCGCCTCTTGACGACTACCTGACCTTCGCGATCGTCGCCGAGTCGCACGCCCGCTCCCACTACGATCGCCTTTCCGCCGAAGCCGGTGACGCGAAGGCGAAGGAGATCTTCCGGATACTCTCCCGGGAGGAGGGCGATCACGAGACGCATCTGAAAAAGATCCAGACGTCGCTACGGGAGAGTCGCTGACGGGGCGCGCCCGACCCCCACCCTCTCAAGAATTTCCGGCCGGTTGACGTCCCCGCAGAATATCTGCTCCCCCGCCGCCCGGGCTTCCCGGACCTGGGCGTCGTTCAGGTCGACGACGGCGTACGGAACACGCGTGCCCCGGAGGACCCGGGCAAGATTCTTCCCGTTCATCCCGAAGCCGGCGATGATCCCGTGGTTCTCCCTCCCGTGCCTCCTCACTCCTCCCCCTTCTCCGGCTCCGGAAGGGAGGCAGTCCCCGTCACCCACCGCTCCCACCGGCTCGCGATCCCCGGGCCGGCGTCCATAACGAACGGGGTCGCCACCATGGTCAGAACGGCGATGGCGAGGACCACGGCAAGATAGCGGAGAACAGCGGAAAGTCCCAAGGGGCCTCCGATCCTTGCGGTAGAAACGGGGAACGAGTCTGCCAACGGGGAGCGGATTTCGCCAACCGCCTGTTTTTCGCTGAGTGGTTTTTCCCTAAAGTGCCGCCCGGTGTCTGCCGATAGAACCGGTAGAGAACAATGGTACGCAATAGTTGCCTCTTCTCCCCGGAGAGGCTTGCTCGCCCGCTACCCCCGCCTCTGGCTCCGCGGGCGACTTGTGACCCCCCGGGACTCCTGCCTCTGCCCCGGGGGGTTTTTTTCTGCCCGGACCCGGCCTTTATTACAAGATACCGCGGACGCGAAGATCGGGGTGGCGAGCTCGAGAACCCGGATCCCGCGCAGGCCCTCCGGCTTGGAATGGGGGGAGGCACGTTTCTTCTAAGGGCGCGCGGCCTTTGTGTTACCCAGTTGCTCCAGCACCAGCATGAGCGCCTGCGTACCGTTGCGCCCCCCGCCGTTGGCCTGCAGGGCCACGTACATCTGGTGGACGAGCGCCAGGCCGGGGAGCATAAGTTTCATTCGCTTCGCCTCGTCCAGGGCGATTCCCATGTCCTTGACGAAGTGGTCCACGAAGAACCCGGGGTCGAAGTTCCTTTTCAGGATGCGGGGCGCGAGGTTGTTCAGTGCCCAGCAGGCCGCGGCACCGCCGCTGATGCTCGAAAGCATCACCTCCAGGTCGAGTCCCGCCTTGTGCCCGTAGATCAGGCTTTCGCAGACCCCGATCATCGTTCCGGCGATTACGATCTGGTTGCACATCTTGGTGTGCTGCCCGGCGCCCGCTCCTCCCTGGTGCACGATCGTCTTTCCCAACGCCTGGAAGAGCGGCATGACGGCTTTTACCGCCTCCCGGTCTCCGCCCACCATGATGGACAGCCGGGCCTCGCGGGCGCCGACGTCGCCGCCCGACACCGGCGCGTCGACGCTGCGGGCATTCTTCAATTTTGCGGCGGCGTAAATCTTCTGGGCCAGGCTGGGCTCGGTCGTGGTCATGTCCACGAGGATGTTCCCATTCTTCGCGCCGGAAAGGACTCCAAGGTCCCCCAGATATACGTCCTGAACATCCGATGGAAAACCGACCATGGTAAACACGACATCCGACGCTGCGGCAACCGCCCCGGGAGAATCGGCCCAGGCGGCTCCCTTCTTGAGCAGCGGCTTCGCCTTGTCTTTCGCCCTTGTGTAGACCGTCATCGAAAACCCTTTGTCCATGATGTGCCCGCACATCGGGCCTCCCATGACGCCGGTGCCGATCCAGCCGATCCGGGTTTTCCCGGGTTTCACTGTAAGCATTGCGGCTCCCCTCCTGCTCGTTTTTTTTCTTTCTCTCTTCCCGTCGCTTCCCCCCGATCGCACTGACGATCAATTGTTTGGACGTTTCGAACACATCTTCCATCACGTGGAGATTGGAGCTGTCGGACCTCCTCCACCTGCCGCGCAAGGGAATCCGCGTCGCCGGACCAATGGTCCGCCTTCCTTCCCGGTGTCAGCCCGTCTCGACGATCCGAAAAACCATTTTCCCATTGTATCTCCCTGCGGAGAAACGGATAGGAGAAAAGAGAAATCATTGGTGTGACCCGTAGGATCGGTGGGCAGTAATTCCATTTGCTCCTTTTTTCGAGAGATGATGCTGTCATACAATGCAACCCCATGAAGAGCATGCGATCCATGTCCCGTTACGCACCCGTCTGGATGTCCTGGCTGATGTGGGGGTTGGTTGCCGGTTTCTACCTGTTCGGGTTTTTTCAACGCGTCGCTCCTGCCGTGATGGTCGACGAGTTGATGCGGGAATTTCACATCGGCGGCGCCCTGCTCGGGAACCTGTCGGCCACCTATTTCTATTCCTACACGGTGATGCAGATACCCAGCGGCCTTCTTGCGGACAGGATCGGTCCGAGACGCCTGAGTACGGTTGCAGCCTTCCTGGCCGCGGTCGGCACGCTGATGTTCGGTCTTGCGGGAAACCTGTGGATGGCCTATGCAGGCCGTCTGCTGATCGGGGCCTCGGTCGGCGTCGCGTTTGTCACCTGCATGAAGCTCGCCGGGCACTGGTTCCCCGCCAACCGTTTTGCCACGGTGACAGGCGTTGCCCTGCTTTTGGGCAATTTCGGCGGCGTGCTCGCCGGCGTGCCGCTCTCCGAGGCGATTCGCGCGTTCGGTTGGCGGTCATCCATGGTTGCGAGCGCAGCGGTCACTTTCGCCATGGCCGTGGCGATCTGGGTAGTTGTGCGGGACGACCCGAGGGAGCGCGGTTTCGAAAGCTTCGTCCACGCTTCGGTGGTCGAGAAAGGCAGCTTCCCCCCCATGCGCGCGCTGCGAACCGTATCGGCCCAGCGGGAAACCTGGCTGCTGCTTGCGGCCGGTGGTCTGTCGGCCGCTCCGGTGCTGGTGTTCGCCGGATTGTGGGGGGTTCCCTACCTGACCCAGGTGTACGGGATCGACCGCAGTCAAGCGGCCGCGCTGACCTCGACCATGCTGGTCGCCTGGGCCGTCGGGGGTCCAACGCTGGGGAGGATGTCCGACCGCCTCGGGCGACGCAAGGTTCCCTATCTGACGGCGAACGTCGCGAGCGCGACGTTATGGGGAATTTTTCTTTTCTGGGGAGGCATCCCCCGGATTCTGTTGTACCCTCTGTTCGCCGCCATCGGGTTCACCTCCGGGGCCCTGATCATCGGCTTCGCCCATTCGCGGGAGGCCAACCATCCCGCGGCGGCTGGCGCCGTAGGTGGGGTGGTCAACATAGGCCCCCTTGGCTTTGCGGCAGTGATGCAGCCGCTGCTCGGTGCTATACTCGACCGGCATTGGGACGGACTGCTGGTCAACGAAGTGCGAATATACGATGCGAGCGCCTATTCGGCGGCATTTCTGTTGCTGTTCCTGAGCTCCTGCCTTTCGGTAGCGGCGGTGTACTTCACCCGGGAAACGTATTGCCGCATCCGGGAGTTCGACTAACTCCAGTATCGGGACCGGTGACGGCAGGACAAGAATATGGGGGAAGTTCGAATCGGCGGAAGGATCCAAGACCTCTTACAATCGGCGGCAGGACCGTGGCAACGGGGGAGAATTCCGTGAACGGGCACAGACATCCATGAAAGTGGCGATTGTCGGCGCGGGGGGAGTGGGCGGCTATTTCGGCGGACGGCTCGCGCAGGCGGGAGAGGACGTTGTCTTCATCGCCCGTAGCGAGCATCTGCGGGCGATCACGAGCAAGGGGCTCCGGGTCGACAGCATCAACGGTGATTTTCGCGTCGATCCGGCCCTGGCGACCGATGATCCCGCGACCGTGGGCGAGGTCGACTACATACTGGTTGCCGTCAAGTCGTGGCAATTGAATGAAACAATCGAAACCATGCGTCCCATGGTGGGAAAAAAGACCTCGATCGTGCCCCTGCTGAACGGCGTTGAAGCGCCCGATCAATTGTCCCGTGTATTCGGGGCCGAGCGCGTTCTCGGCGGATTATGCAGCGTAATCAGCATGATAGCGGGCCCCGGGCACGTATCCCATGTCGGTGCACATCCCACGATCAAATTCGGCGAGCTGGATTTTCGCCGCAGCGAGCGGGTGGAACGCCTGCGAAATGCGTTCTCTCGGACGGAAGGCGTGCAGGTCGAGGTGCCGGAAGACATCCACGTCGCGATGTGGAACAAGTTCCTGTTGATCGCTCCCTGGGGCGGTATAGGCGCATTGACCCGGGCACCAATTGGAGTGACTCGCAGTCTGCCGGAGACGAGAGGCCTGCTCGAACATTCCATGGAAGAGATCTATCTGCTTGCACGGGCGCGAACGGTCGCCATGGAGCGGGAATCGATCGACCAGGCGATGGCGTTCCTCGACAGTCTGCCCTATGAGGGTACCGCCTCCATGCAGCGGGACATCCTGGCGGGGCGCCCTTCGGAGCTTGACGCCCAGAACGGCGCTGTCGTTCGACTCGGCAAGGAAGCGGGCGTAGAAACTCCGGTAAACGGCGTGATCTATTCGAGTCTCCTCCCGCTGGAGATGCGGGCGAGGAAAGAACTGAAATTCGATTGATGGATGCTATCGAAAACGTTCATTTTTCTCCTCGCAAGGGGCCGGAAGGCACCCGCAGACGAAACGTATGAGGAAGGAAGCGGTTCTCGTCATCCCACGATGCGTATTATCAAGATGGTAATTTATCAAACCTTGTTTTTTAGTATTGCTTTCAAAAATAGACCTTGATAGTGTGGGTACGGCAATCTCTTCATTCAAGTAAGCAATAAATAGCAGCATTATGGAACAACATCTTTTCGCTTATTACTTAAGGTGGGATTAGTAGCCTTTGGGGGAATGCATTTCATCGTGAAGAGCAAGCATGCATTCCGTGCAGCATCAACCGGTTTTTCGAAGGGAGGTAGGCGATGAAGAAGGAAAAGACCAAAGAAATCGGGAAGAAACAAGAGGGAGG
>JBAUKK010000341.1:0-2186 GCA_049577645.1 Candidatus Deferrimicrobiaceae bacterium | reverse complement strand
CGAAGAGGGACACCCGGCTCCCGAGGCGTCCGAACGCCTGGGACAGTTCGCATCCGATCGGCCCGCCCCCGATGACGGCGAGCCTTTCCGGGAGTTCGGTCAGGGAGAAAACCGTTTCGTTGGTGAGGTATCCTGCCTCCTCGATCCCCGGGACGGGAGGAGCCGCCGCCCTGGCGCCCGTGCAGATGGCGGCCCGCTGGAACCGAAGACGCGTGCCGTTTACCTCGATGACGTCGGGTCCGGCAAATCGCCCCTCGCCCAGAAAGACGTCCACGCCCAGCTTTTCGGAATAGCGGTGGACGGAGTCGTGGGAGCTGATGTCCGCCCGGATGCGCCGCATCCTCTCCATGGTTTTCCCGAAATCGATCGACAGGTGCTCGGCTCCTCCCACTCCGAATTCCCCGGCGGTGCGCGCATCGTGGATGGCCCGGGCCGGACGGATGATCCCCTTGGAGGGGACGCACCCGACGTTCAGGCAGTCGCCTCCCATGAATTCGCGTTCGATGAGCGCGACCTTCGCGCCCAGGCCGGCAGCGCCCGCGGCGGTGACGAGCCCGGCGGTTCCCGCCCCGATGACCACGAGGTTGTAGCAATCCGCAGGGGTCGGATTTGTCCATCCCGACGGGTGGACGTTTCCTCCGAGAGTCCGGTTTTCTTCCGTATCCGGTAAAATGGCGAATTGCCGTCCCATGATCATCTCCTGTCGTGACCGAGAGGTTTGACTGCCGAAAACAGGTTCCGGATATCTCTGCTACGTCGTCGAAATTACGGAAACCTTACACGCGGCGCGGCCGGATCGTCCCGCCCAGGAGAGTCTACCGGCTGCGCAGAGATTGCCGGATGCGCCCCCGCGCGTCCTCCGAAAGTACTTCCGCGGAGGGGCCACCGGAGAGTTCCTCCGCAGCGATGACACGCCGCACGGTCTCGCGGATCAGGAGGAGCTGCTTTTCGTATCTTGCGCAGAACCGGCACATGAGCAGATGGATGCGCACGCCGATCCGCTTGCCGACGGGGAGAGAGGTATCCATCGACCGGGAGATGAGCTGTGTCACATCCTTGCAGGAAAGCATCATGATCCCTTTCCGGTCCCTCGCAGGAACCAGCGGGTTTCCAGGCACCGGCGGAGAAGCATTCGGGCGCGATGCAGGATCACCCACAGATTGGTCTCCGTGACGTTCAAAACCTTACAGATTTCTCCGGTGGGAAGCCCCTCGATCTCCCGGAGGGTGAAGGCGTTTGCGTGATTCGGGGAAAGATCCGAAAGGCACTCGGCGAGCTGGTCGAGGAATTCCTTCTGCCGGAAGAGATCGGCCGGGTTGGCGCCCCAATCGACCGGCCCGGATTGCCAGCGTCCGGCCGCATTGAAGGGGCTATCTCCGGACCGGTCCGGGGGGTCTCCGTCCGGAAGGGATCCCTCCCGGGCCTGCCGACGGAAGTGGTCGGCGATCTTGTGCTTGAGGATCCCGACAAGCCAGGTGGCCTCGGAGGAGCCGCCGGAAAACGTATCCCGGTTCTTCAGCGCCGCAAGGAACGTCTCCTGGACGAGGTCCTCCGCCACCGATCGGTCCCTCAGCCGGAGCAGCGCGTACCGGAACAGGTAGTCCCCGTACCGATCCACCCAGTCCGACGGATCGAATCTCTCCGGATTCCCCACGGATACATTTATCGCACTATTCCCGACAGGAAGACAACTGGGGGCGGGGACCCGAGGGAAAAAACGCCGGAAGATCTGTAAGGATTGCGGCGTCTCGGCGACCAAACGGCTAATATGTGATGAGTAAGTCGGAGGCGACCGCACCAGTGGGAGCAGCATGACGATGCTACCGATAGAGGTATCCGGATGAAGGCCAGAAAAGTTCTGATCCTGATTGTGTTCGTGGTGGTGGCGGGGACATTTTACTACCTGGATCTTGGCAAGTACCTCACCCTGGAGAGCCTGAAGGCGAACCGGGCGCGCCTGGAAGACCTGCGCGCGGCGCACACATTCCTCTTCGTCGCCTCGTTTGTGCTGGTCTACATCGTCCAGACCGCTTTTTCCCTGCCCGGTGCGGCAGTCCTTTCCCTCGCGTCGGGGGCGATATTCGGGGTTCTCCAGGGAACGGTTTATGTCGTGACGGGAGCCACCATCGGGGCCGTCCTCGCGTTCCTCGTCAGCCGCACCCTGTTGCGGGACTGGGTGGTACGGA
>JBAUKK010000340.1:0-7309 GCA_049577645.1 Candidatus Deferrimicrobiaceae bacterium | reverse complement strand
GGCTTCACCCGTGGCCAGCCGCGCTTCCCCTCGATAGAGTTGATCGGGGACGTCTCCTCGCCGCAGATGTAGGCGCCTGCGCCGCGGTGGATGGTCACGTCCAGGTCGAACCCGGCGCCGAGGATGTCTTTGCCGAGGAACCCCTTCGCATACGCCTCGTCGACGGCCTCCTGCAGGATCCCCTCCTCCCGGACGAATTCCCCGCGGATGTAGATGTAGCAGCTGTGGATCTCCAGGGCGTAGCAGGTGATGACGATTCCCTCGATCAGGAGGTGAGGCCCCCGGCTCATGATCAGCCGGTCCTTGAACGTTCCCGGTTCCCCCTCGTCCGCGTTGATCACGAGGATCCGCGGCCGGGAAAGATCCTTGGGGAGAAATCCCCATTTGACCCCCGCCGGGAACCCCGCGCCCCCGCGCCCGCGCAGGTTCGCTTTCTTCACCTCTTCGACGATCGCCTCCTTCGCCATGGAGAAGGCCTTCCGAAGGGCCTCGTACCCCCCGAGCTCCGTGTAGGTGTCGAGGTAGCGGTACCGCTCGTTGCCGAAGTGCTTGGTCAGGACGAGTTCCATCGTCTCCCGCCGCTTCCCGTTACCTGAGCCCGTCGAGGATCGCGTCGATCGATTCCTCGGTCAGGTTCTCGTAATAGTCGTCGTTCACCTGCATGACCGGCGCGGTCCCGCAGCTCCCCAGGCACTCCACCGTGGAGAGGGTGAATCTTCCGTCGGCGGTCGTTTCCCCCGGCTTTACGCCGAGCCTCTTCGCCACGTGCCCGATCAGGTGCTCCGCCCCCATCAGGGAGCAGGAAAGGTTCCGGCAGATCTGCAGGTGGTATTTCCCCACGGGCTTCTTGTTGTACATCGTATAGAAGGTGGCGACCCCGTAGATGCGCGCCGGCGTGAACCCGAGCAGGTCGGCGACGTACAGAATCGCTTCGTCGGACAGGTACCCGAATTCGCGCTGCGCGAGGTAGAGCGTCGGCAGGATCGCCGCCTGCCGGTTGGGATAGCGGGTGAGCAACCTTTCGTGCTTCGCTCGGGTCTCCTCGGAAAAGGCGAGGCTCACCGGTCCAATTCCCCCGCGATGATGTTGACGCTGCCCAGCACCGCGATCAGGTCCGCGATCATTCCCCCCTCGCACAGGTGCGGCATCCCCTGGAACAGGGGGAAGCACGGCGGCCGGACCTTGATCTTGTACGGCCCTCCGTCCCCCTTGCTGACGATGTAGTACCCGAGCTCCCCGTTCGCGGCCTCGGTGGCCGAGTAGACCTCGCCGGCGGGGACCTGGACGCCGTCCATGACGTGCTTGAAGTGGTTCATGAGGGCCTCGATGTTTTCGTAGACATCCTTCTTCGCCGGCAGAATGTACCGCGGGTCGTCCACGTTCACGGGCCCTTCCGGAAGCTGGTCGAGGGCCTGCTCGATGATGCGCAGCGACTGGCGCATCTCCTCCATCCGGACCATGTACCGGTCGCAGGTGTCCCCTTCCTCCCCGATCGGCACATCGAAGTCGAATCGGTCGTACACGAGGTACGTCTCGTCCTTTCGCAGGTCGAGGGGGATCCCCGCGGCGCGCAGGCAAGGGCCGGTGAATCCGCGGGCGATCGCCTCCTTCGGGGTGATCGCCCCCACCCCCATCGTCCGCTCGATGAAGATCCGGTTCTTCGTCAGGAGGGCGTTCACGTCCGCGATCGCGGGCACGATCACGTTCCGGCAGATGTCGCGGCACTTCTCGACCCACCCGTCGGGGAGGTCCCACATGAGACCGCCTATCCGCGTGTACGCCGTCGTCAGCCGGATTCCCGTCAACGGCTCGATGAGGTGCATGTACACCTCCTCGCGGGGCTTCCAGAAATACCAGAAGTTTGTCAGCGCCCCGATATCGACCATGTTCGTCCCGATGCAGACCATGTGGTCGATGATCCGGGAGATCTCGCAGATGAGGACGCGGATGTACCGGCACCGCTCGGTGACCTCGATCCCGCATAGTTTCTCGACCGCCATCGCGTACCCGACGTTGTTCATCAGGGAGGAGACGTAGTTCAGCCGGTCCGTGTAGGGGATCACCTGGGTCCAGGTGGCGTTCTCGGACTCCTTCTCGAAGCACCGGTGCAGGTACCCGAACTCGGGGGTGAGTTTGAGGATCGTCTCCCCGTCCAGCTCCGCGATGAGGCGCAGCGTGGCGTGCGTAGCCGGGTGCGACGGGCCGATGTTGAGGATCATCGGCTCGGCCTGCATGTCCAGCTTTCCGGCTTCCCTCCGGTATGCCTCGATCTCCGCCATGCTCCCTCTACTCCTCCACTCCTACGGTCGGCTGGCGCCTCGCCTTCGGGTAGTCCTTCCGCAGCGGATGTCCCTCGAATGCCTCGTACATGAGGATCCTTTTGAGGTTCGGGTGATTCCGGAAGAGGATGCCGTACATGTCGTACGCCTCCCGCTCGAACCAGTCCATCCCGACCCAGACCGGGATGACCGAGTCGATCACCGGGTCCTCCTCCGGGACGCGGGCCTTTATCCGTACCCGGTGCTTTTTCGCAAGCGAATAGAGGTGGTAGACCACCTCGAACCGGGGCTCCTCCCCCAGGTAATCCACTCCGGTCAGATCCATCGCGAGATCGAACAGGAGATCCGGGTCGTCCCGCAGAAAGGTGCAGATCTCGACGATTTTCTCCCGCCGGACCAGCGCCGTGTCGTCCCCGAAATCGGAGTGGGTCGCCACGATGTCGTGGCCGAACCGCCCGACCAGCTTCTGCAGCACGATGTTTTTCCGTTCGTCGGCCATATTCCGGTCCGCCTCAGATCTTGATGGGCCAGCGGTCCCGGGCCCGGGAGCCCCCGCTATCGATGATCTTCTGGATGAGCACGATGGAGTCGATGATCTGTTCCGGGATCGGCGGGCACCCCGGGATGTAGATGTCCACGGGCATGAACTTGTCGATCCCCTGGGCGACGCTGTAGTTGTTGTAGAAGCCCCCCGAGGAGGCGCACGCCCCCATCGCCACCACCCACTTCGGCTCGAGCATCTGCTCGTAGATGCGAACCAGGACCGGCGCCATCTTGTAGTTGACGGTTCCCGCCACGAGCAGCATGTCCGCCTGCCGGGGGGAAAACCGGATGACCTCGGCCCCGAACCGGGCGATGTCGTAATGGGTCCCGAACGCCCCCATCACCTCGATCCCGCAGCACGCGGTGGCGAACGTGAACGGCCAGATCGAGTACTTCCGCCCCCAGGCGAGCAGCGCCTCGAACCGGGTCGTCAGAAACCCCGGTGCGCCGTCCTTCGCGTGGTTCACTGCCACTCGAGCGCTCCCTTTTTCCAGGCGTAGACCAGCCCCACGAGGAGGATCCCCACGAAGATGGCCATCTCGATGAAGCCGAACAGGCCCAGGTCCCGGAAGAGGACCGCCCAGGGGTAGAGGAACGCGGTCTCCAGGTCGAAGAGGATGAAGAGCAGGGCGACCAGGTAGAATTTCACCGATACGCGCACGGCGGCCGACGTGAATGGATCCACGCCGCACTCGTAGACGCTGTACTTGACCCGCTCGTACTTCCTGGGCCCCAGAGCCTGGGACATGAAGACGAACATCACCGCCATCCCGACGGCAATGATCAGGAGAAGGAGTACGGAGAAGTACGGGTCGGCAAAGTCGATGGAGGAAAAATAAATTGCCACTGCCCCCTTCCTCTCAATTGGTCAGAATGCGCACTGACGACTCGGCGATGCGGATCACCGGCTCCCAGTATATCCCCAGCAAAAGGGTGGGAACAACGAGGATGGCCAGCATGACGCGAGGCACAAAGGAGACGGGAAGCTTGCTCGTTTGCGTTGGATCCTCCAGGAACATCACCTTCACGATCCGGGCGTAGTAGTACAGGGAAACCACGCTGTTGATCGCCGCCACGAGGGCCAGCCAGTAAACCCCCCGGTTGATCACTTCGGCGAACAGGTAGACCTTGCCGATGAACCCCGAAAACGGGGGAATCCCCGTGAGCGCGAACAGGAAGACGGCCAGGGAGACAGCGGCGAGGGGCGCCCGGGTGCCAAGCCCGGAAAAGTGCGAGATGTCCTCGTCCCTGCTGCCGTTGGCGACCAGCACGACTACGTAAAAAGCGCCCAGGTTCATGAAGAGATACACGACAAGGTAGAACAGGATCGCCTTCAGCCCCGCCGCGGTGAGCAGGACGAACCCCATCAGCATGTACCCGGCATGGGCGATCGAGGAGTAGGCGAGCAGTCGCTTCACGTTCCTCTGGTTGATGGCGACCAGGTTCCCCACCGTCATCGTCACCGCGGACAGGACAGCGAACATGAACGTCCAGTCCACGGAGGAGGACAGTTTCCACATTCCCCCTGCGGCGTCGGGAGAAGCAAAGACGGTATAGAAGAAGCGCACCAGGACCGCAAAGCCCGCGGCCTTGGGGCCCACGGAAAGAAAGGCCGTCACGGGAGTGGGCGCCCCCTCGTACACGTCGGGGCTCCACATGTGGAACGGAACCGCGGCGATCTTGTATCCGAACCCCACGGTCACCATTACCGCCGCCAGCATCGCGGGCAGGGGCACCGTCCCCATGGTGAGCGCGTTCCCGATCGCGGAAATCTGCGTGGACCCCGTCATGCCGTACAGGAGCGAGAACCCGTAGATCATCACGCCCGAAGCGGTCGCCCCGTAGACGACGTACTTCATCGACGCCTCGGTGGAGGACGCCTTCCCTTTCAGGTAGCCGGCCAGCAGGTACGAGGGGATCGAGACCAGCTCGATCGCCAGGTAGAGCATCACGATGTCGGTGGCCGAGGAAAGGAGGAACATCCCGAGCAGCACGGAGAGGAGGAAGACGTAGTACTCGGCCTGGGTCCTCTCCGAAAGCTCCGCGCAGTCGATCGACATGAAGATCACGATGGCCGTCGCCAGGGCGGTCAGCACCTTGAAGAAGGCCGCGAAGCCGTCCAGGACGACCATTCCCTCGAAGAGCCCCATCCCTCCTCCCGCGGGGGGCAGCAACGCGAAGAGGATCGCCGTGCCCGTTCCGACGAGCGCCAGGAGGGCCGCCGCGGCCGAGCGGCGGTTCTTCCCGACGACGTGGACCATGACGAGCAGCAGGATCGTCGCGGTGATCGCGAGCTCCGGCAGGAAGTAGCGAAGGCTGTCGAAGTTCCCCAGGAGCATCTAGATCACCGTCTTCACGACGTCGACGAGATGAATCAGGGACGAGCTCATCAGGTTGAGCACCGGCATCGGGTATACACCGAGGAAAAGCGTCATCAGCGCCAGCGGGGCAAGGCAGCAGATCTCCCGGGCGTTGATCTCCTCGAGCTGGGCGTACTTGGGGTTGAGCGGGCCCAGGAAGATCCGCTGGAGAGCCCAGAGGTGGAACGCCGCCACGATGATGATCCCCGAGGCGGCGATCATCACAAGCGTCCGGAAGACGGGGAACGACCCGATGAAGACCATGGCCTCGGCGATGAACCCGGAAAAACCCGGCAGGCCCAGCGAGGCAAAGAAGGCCACGGTCACGAAGAAGGTATAGACCGGCACGACCGCTCCCAGGCCTCCGAACCCGTCGATGTCCCGGTGGTGCGCCCGGTCGTAGACAACGCCGACCAGAAAGAACAGCATGGCGGTGATCATGCCGTGGGAAAACATCTGGAACGCGGCGCCGACCATCCCGGCGGGCGTGAGCGCCGCCATCCCCAGGAGGACGAACCCCATGTGGCTTATCGAGGAGTAGGCGACCAGTTTCTTGAGGTCTGACTGGGCCATGGCGCACAGCGCGCCGTAGACGATGTTGATCACCCCCAGGACGGCCATGGGGATGACGAACCACTTCGTCACGTCGGGGAACATCGGGAAGGAGATCCGCATCAGGCCGTACGTTCCCATCTTCAGGAGGATCCCCGCCAGTATGACCGAGATGGCGGTCGGCGCCTCGACGTGGGCGTCGGGGAGCCACGTGTGGAACGGGAAAAGGGGGACCTTGATCGCGAAACCGATGAAGAGGCCGAGGAACATGAGAACCCGGATGTCGAATCCCCGGAGCCACTCGTTGTGGGTCGTCTGCTGCATGTAGTGGAGCATGTTGAACGTGTGCCCGCCCGTCTCCGGGTTGACCGTGTTGAAATAGAGCGCCAGCATCACCAACAGCATCAGGACCGAGCCCAGGAGAGTGTAGAGGAAGAACTTGATCGCCGCGTACTCCCTCCGCGGCCCGCCCCAGATCCCGATGAGGAAGTACATCGGCAGGAGCATCACTTCCCAGAAGACATAGAACAGGAAGAAGTCAAGGGCGCAGAAGACGCCCATCATGCCGGTCTCGAGGAGAAGGAGGAGGGCCATGTATCCCTTGATCTGTTTCTCGATATTCCAGGAGCCGATCACCGCCAGAAAGGAGATGATCGCCGTGAGGATGATCATCGGCATCGAGATGCCGTCGGCCCCCAGAAAGTACTCGACGTTGATCGAAGGGATCCAGGAATAGTGCTCGACGAACTGGAACTGGCTCGCCACGTTCACGCCGGCCACCGAGCGGTCGAAGGTGAACCAGAGCTGGACCGCGAGAGGGATCGGGAGAAACGAGGCGGCGGCGGCGATCTTCTTGATAAGTTCGTCCTTGCCACCGGGCACCAGGAGGATCACCGCCGCGCCGGCCAGGGGAAGGAACGTCATCAGGCTCAGAATGTGGTCGTTGACAAAGTCCAAGGATGACCTCCTCCGGTCAGAAAACTTTAATCAGGAAAATGATCAGCGCCCCGCCGGCCAGCACGAACACGTAGTGGTAGAGCTTCCCGGTCTGGACACGGCGGATGAGGGATCCGCTGCCGATCGCTGCATCGGCCACGCCGTTCACCGCGCCGTCGACCACGCTGTTGTCGAACCTCCCCGTGAGAAACGAGATCCAGATGCCCATCTGCGCGCAGAGGTTGACGAGTCCGTCCACGACGTACAGGTCGAACCACCCCAGTGCGCGGGAGAAGGCCTTCGTCCCGTTGACGGCGGTCGCCTCGTACAACTCGTCGAAGTACCACTTATTCACCAAAAAGGTGTGGATGGGCCGAAGGGCGGACGCCACCTTGTCGGGGTTGATCCACCCGAGCAGGTAGACGACGAACGCAAGCCCGATCCCCAGAGCACCGAAAAGAACCGAAAGCCGCATCGCCCAGGTGTGGGCCACGTGCGCCAGGTGCTCGTCGTGGGAAGCCCCGTGGGTGCCAGCATCCGTCCCGTGCGGGACGGCCCCGCCGGGACGCATCTCCCCACGCGGCGCCGGAACGGCATGTCCCGGCATTCCGTGCACTTCGGATGCGGCGGGTGCGTGGG
>JBAUKK010000339.1:0-10236 GCA_049577645.1 Candidatus Deferrimicrobiaceae bacterium | reverse complement strand
GGCGGCCGGTGCTTGATATCTTTTCCTTCCCGGATTGCTGTGGTATCTTTGCGGCTATGAACCCGGGCCATTTCATTCTCCACGAGAAGGAATACCACGAGATCCAGTTGGTTCTGAAAAAGCTCCTGGCCGACTCCTACGCGAAGGTGGTATTCCTGGTCGACAAGAACGGCTCCCTCCTGTCGTCCGCGGGGGAGACGGGGAACTTCGACACCACCTCGCTTGCCTCGCTGGCCGCCGGGAACATCGCTGCAACGGGGGGGCTTGCCTCGCTGATCGGGGAGAAGGAGTTCTCGATCCTGTTCCACGAGGGGGAGCGGGACAACATGCACATATCGGTGGTGGAAAACCGTCTCATCCTCGTAGTGATCTTCGACAAGCGCTCATCGGTCGGGCTGGTCCGTCTCCGCGTCCGACGCGCGGACGAATTCCTGGGGAGGATCCTCAAGTCGATCGACGAAGCGGCGCAAAATGAGGAGGAGGGAGAGGGAGTGATCGAAGAGCTGACCGAAGCCGACATCGAAAGCCTTTTCAAGTAGCTCATGTCCTTCATCAACTACTCTTCCCGGGAGATCAACTGCAAGATCGTCTACTACGGGCCCGGCCTCTGCGGAAAGACCACGAACCTCCAGTACGTCTTCAAGCGGATGAACCCCGAGTCCCGGGGGAAGATGATCTCCCTGGCCACGGAGACCGACCGCACCCTTTTCTTCGATTTCCTTCCCGTGTCGATGGGGGAGATCCGGGGGTTCAAGACCCGCTTTCACCTTTATACCGTCCCGGGCCAGGTCTTTTACGACGCCAGCCGCAGGCTCATCCTGCGGGGGGTGGATGGTGTGGTGTTCTGCGCCGATTCCCAGCTGACGAGGATGGACTCCAATTTGGAATCCTTCGATAACCTGAAGATCAACATGCGGGAGCAGGGGTACGACCCGGACCGGATTCCGCTGGTCCTGCAGTACAACAAGCGCGACATCAACAGCGTGGCGTCCGTCGCGGAACTCCACGCCCTGCTCAACTACCGCAACGTACCCGAATTCGAGGCCGTCGCCACCACGGGGGTAGGTGTTTTCGAGACTCTCAAGGGGATCATCAAGCTGGTCCTGACCGACCTCAAGAAAGGAAGAAAGTAAGCCTATCACCGTGCTTGCCAACGGATCCCCCCCCCCTTTCGAACTTGTTCTGACCGTCCCGTCGCCACGGGCACTCGCGGATACCGATCTTTCCCCTTACGACGCGGTATGTCTCGGCAATACCTATTGTCGGCGGGTAGAGGGAAACTTTGCGGAGGATCTCGGCCTGCTCCCCGACGCCGTGGCCACCCTTCACGCCGCGGGGAAGAAGGCCTACCTCACCTCCCCCGCCGCCCCCCGGGGCCATGACATGCCCCAGGTAAAGCGACTCATCGATGCCGCCGCCTCGGCCGGGGCGGACGCGCTCGAGATTCACAACATGGGGGTGCTTAGGGTCCTGCGCGAGAAGGGGATCCCTCTCCCGGCCCACATGTGGGCCTTTGCAAACGTGTACACCCACCTTTCGGCAAAGGTGATGCGCGACTACGGGGCCGTTCGGGTCCGTCCCAACGCGGAGGTGAGCCTCGAGGAAATGGCGGTCATCGCGAGGGACGCCGGAGTCGAGGTGGAGGTCCTGGCCCACGGGAAGATCCCGCTGGGGATCACCGAGAAGTGCTTCCTCCTCGAGGGCCCGGAAGGAGAAGACCCGAAGTGCCCGTCCGCGTGCAGGGAGGAGCATTGGCTTACGGCCGGAAGCCCCAGGGGGGCGCGGGAGCGATCCGGCGCGGGCGCGTGGGTGCTGAAGAACGTCGGAAAGGGGATCCTGAGCGGGAAAGACATGTGCGCCATCGAGCACCTGCCACGGCTCCTTTCCGGGGGATTCCGCATCTTCCGGGTAGAGGGTCTGTACGAGTCGGCGGCCTACCGGTCGGAGGTGGGGGCCGTGTACCGGGAGGCGTTTGCCCTCGCGTCGTCGGGGAGGGAATACGCCCTGCGGCCCGAGTGGGGGAGGACCCTTGCGAAGCACTCCCGCAACGGATTCTGCAACGGGTATTATTTCGGCGGAAGCGGACAAACTTACGTCGGGACCGTTTTACAGGGTGGCAACTCCCAGGTATAATGGCAATTTCTTCCTGACCGGCATCTTCGAGGAGGGAGACACCTATGGCTGAGCTACTGGCTTCCGGAGGCACGGTCGAGATGGCAAGGGTCGTCCTCGACAACGGGGCGGACGCCGTGTACGTCGGCGCAAAGGGGTGGAGCCGCCGCCGGGCGCAATACGAGATGGATGACGGGGAGGTGATCGCCTCCGCCCGGTACGCCCAATCCCTGGGGAAGATCCTGCGCGTGGCTTTCAACACCCTTCCCTCGTCGAGCGAGGTCCCCCTCCTGCTCGCGAAAGCGGAGAAGTTCGTCGGTGCGGGGATCCGCGACTTCATCCTCACGGACGTCGGGGCGATGAGGGCCCTGGCGGAACGGTTCCCGGGGGTCCAGATCCACGCCAGCATCGGTTGCACCATCGTGAACGCCGAGGACGCGCGGTTCTACAAGGAGGCAGGCGCGACACAGGTCGTGACCGAGTGCCGGATGGACCGTGAGGAGATGCGGATGATCCGGCAGGAGGTGGGGGTCGGGGTCGAGGTGCTCGTGCACGCCACCACCTGCTACACATACCTCGGCCGCTGCACGATGAGCAGCTACACGCGCCAGGAGTGGCGGTTCGACGAAGAAGGAAAGAACCACTTCCTCGGCAGCCCCAACCGGGGGGGGTTGTGCTACCGGGTCTGCCTGACCGAATGGGATCAGCGCAGAGGAGACGGGTCCGTGGAAGCCGGCCGGGTCGTGCTGCCGAACCTCGCGTACTTCCTGGTCGACGACATCCCCTGCCTCATCGACCTGGGGGTCACCACCATCAAGATCCAGGGGCGGGAGTACTCCATTCCTCTCGTGGGGAATATGGTCCGTTTCTACCGCGACCTCATCGATTCCTACCTGCGCGACCGGTCATCGTTCCGGATGGAGGCGTGGAAGGAGCGGATGGCCGGGATCGTCTCCGCCCGCGATGCCGAGCGGCGCGAGAAGACGGCCTCTCTCATCTCCGAATCGGGGCTTCCGGCGTAGCCGGCCCAAGGGGCCTTTTCCCCAATACGGCAACGCATCCATGTGCAACCCCCGGGAACCCCCCGCATCGCCTAGGGGCCCCCTCCGAGGATGCGAAAGCCCGCCCTGTTGTCCGATAACGGGGGGCGAAGACGTGGCGCCCAACGCAGGGGCTGGTGAGTTCCCGGGAACGTCCCCGTTCCCGGGGTCAGTGGCTCATGTCGCCTTCGCGGAAGTACTCCGTGAGGGCGCGCTCCACCACCAGATCCCGCGACACCTTGTTTTCCCGGCAGAACCCCTCCAGCGTCTGATGAAGTTCCGCAGGCAGCGTGACGGTTACCTGCTTCCGCTCGTGCTCCGGTCTTTTCCCTCCTCCCGCTTCGCTCATCGGTTCTCCCCCCCTTCGTATCCCCCGGGCGCCCGCTGGTAGAGACGGCGGAAGGCCGCACGCAGGCGCTCCTCGGTGTCGCTCTCGCTTCGCTTTTCCTCATGGATTCGTTCCCCGTCCAGCAGGATGAAGTACCGGTCCAGGATGCGGAACGCCGCCCCCGGGTCGTTCTCGGCAAGGAGAATGGTCATCTTCCCGCGCAGATCTCCGTCGATGACCGAGAGTATCCTGTCCCGGACCTCGAGGGAGAGTCCGAGAAACGGTTCGTCGAGCAGAAGGAGCGAGGGGTTCCCCATCAGCGCGCGTCCGATGACCAGCATCTGCCGCTCTCCGCCGGAGAGGATCCCCGCTTGCATCAGCGCTTTCTCCCTGAGAACCGGGAACAGATCGTACACCCTTTCCCGGGCTTCTCCCATCTCCGCCGGCTTCCTCAAGTAGCCTCCGACGTCCAGGTTCTCCCGGACGTTCATCCGGAGGGCGACGCGGGCACGGTCGGAAACGTAGTGTACCCCGCGGGCCACCCGTTCATGGGCGGGAAGGGCGGTAATATCCTCCCCATGATAGGTGATCCGCCCGGAAAATACCGGCACCAGTCCCGCAACCGCCTTCAGGAACGTGGTCTTCCCGGACCCGTTCGCACCGAAGATCGCCACGACTTCTCCGGGCCGGGCCGCAAGGGAGACGCCCCGCAGGGCTCTTACCTGGCCGAACATTACGGAGATGTCCTTTGCTTTCAGGTGCACGGCAGCCCCCGGCCGAAAATATCCTACCGCCCGTGATCGCGGCCGGTGGCCACGGCAAGGTACCCGGGCAGGTCCGCGGACCTGCCCTCCCAGGTGACCCGGCCGTCCTCGATCGCCACGACGCGGTCGCACATCTCCGCAAGAAGGGGCGGATTGTGCGAGATGAGAAGAAAAGAGGTCCCGTCGTCCTCGCGGAGGGACCGAAAGAGTTCCGCCAGGTCCCCCTCGTCCTTCACGGAGAGCCCGGAGAAGAGTTCATCGAGCAGGACAAGCATCGGCCGGCACGAGATCGCGCGGGCGAACTCGAGCCGGCGCAGGCACCCCTGGGACAGCTTGGCGGCCGGCCAGAACCGCTGGGCGAACAGCCCCGTCCGGCGGAGAACCGACTCGACTTCCCCCTCGATGTCCCGGGGCACGCCCCCCTCTCCCTGCTTCGGTTCCCCGCACAACAATGCCACACGGACCGACTCCACGACGGTCAACCCGGGGAACGGGCAGGGGATCTGGAAGGTCCTGGCAAGCCCTGCCCGGAACCTCGCGTCCATCGGAAGCCGGGTAATGTCGTTCCCTTCGAAGAGGACCCTTCCCCGATCGGGGGGAATCAGGCCGGAGAGGACGTTGACCAGCATCGTCTTCCCGGCGCCGTTGGGACCGAACAGCCCGACGGCCTCCGCCTTGCTCACCGCGAGCGTGACCCCCCGGAGGACCGGCGTATGCCCGAACGACTTGTCGATCCGCTCCGCGAGCAGCAGTTCGCTCACCGCCCCGTCCCTCCCGATACCATTTTCCGCGCACGAAGCCTCTCCCGCAAGGTTCCGGCCACGCCCGCGGGGAAGAATCGCAGGACCAGGAGAAGGGCCAGGGCGTACAGGATGACTCTCGCGGCCGGGGCGATCCCTGCCCCCTGGAACAGGGCGTGCAAAAACAGCGCCGCGAGCACTGGCCCCACGATGGTCCCCCTCCCCCCGATGGCGGCAAAGGTGGCTGCCTGGAACGAGAGCTCCAGGGAGAAGTCGGCCGTGGTCGCGCGTCCCACGTGCGTGGCAAACCCCACGCCGGCCGCCCCCGCGAAGAATCCGGCCGCCAGGAAAGCGCGCCATTTGTGGCGCCTGACGTCAACGCCCGAGGCGCGGGCAGTAAGCTCGCTTCCCGATATTGCCGTCCAGATCAGCCCCTCCTTCGAGCGCGCCAGTGCCGTCATGCCCCAGGTGGAGAGAAACAGGAACAGAAGGGCGGCGTAGTACATCGCCCACGGGGAGGGGGCCTCCCAGGGAAGGGTCACGGGGACTCCTCCCTCCCCCCCCCAGGGGTACGCGCCCCGGGGGCTGAAAAAGGTCTGCCCGAGCATGATCTCGTGGGCGATCTCCCCCAGGGCGAGCGTGAGAAGCGCGATGAAAGGTCCCTTGAGGCGGGCGGACATCGTTCCGACGACGGCGGCGACTCCCGTGGAGAAAAGAAGCGCGGCGCCCGCGGCGGCGGCGAAGGGCCATCCGGCAAGGCTGGTGAGCAGCGCGCAGGAGTAGGTGGCGGTCCCGAAAAAAAGAGCGTGCCCCAGGGAGATCTGCCCGGCCACCCCTCCGACGATGTCCCACGAACCGACGTAGGAGGCCAGGAAGAAGCCGGAGGTAAGAAGGTCGAGGAGGAACGGGTCGAGCCCCGCAAGAGGCAGAAAGAGAAGCAGGCCCGATCCGAGGGCCAGCGCACCGGTCATTTTCCGTTGCCGAGGGGTCACTCCCGCCCCCGGATCAGTAGTCCCGCCCGGGAACCGTGCCGAAGAGGCCCTCCGGGCGCAGAAGGAGGAGCAGGCAGATCACCGTGAGCAGGCTGACGTACGACCACTGGGGCGCGAGGAGGTACGCGCTTATGTTCGACAGCAGACCGAGTCCCACGGCCAGGAAGAAGATGGCCAGGACGTTCTCCATCCCTGACGCGATCACCACGATGAGAGACAGGATGAGAGGGACTCTCCCCATGGTGGGTGTTATCGAGGTCGCGGGGGCCAGCAGGGCGCCGGCCGCGGCAGCAGTGGCCGAGGCGAAACCGAAGGTGAGATACCGGATTTTCTCCACATCCATTCCTGCTGATTCCGCGATCTCCTCATCCTCGGCGATGAGTTTCAGCGGTAGCCCCCACCGGGAGGAAAGAAGGAGGGAAAGGGCGGCCAGGATACCGGCGGAAGCTGCGAGGGAAACCACCCCCCAGCGGCGAACGACGATGCCGGATACGGCCGCCCAGGGAGGACCGGCCCCGATCGAGGCCGGGTGCGGGCCCCACAGCATCTGCGCGGCCTGTTCGAACAGGATGGCGAACCCCAGAGACCCGACGGCCACCGAGAAGGGGTGGGACCGCACGGGGTTGATGAAACTCTTCCCGAGAAAGACCCCGAAGGCGAAGGCGATGACGCAGGCCAGGACGACGGCCACCGCCGGGTGGGACACCCCTTGTACGGACAGGAGGTACGCCACGTAGGCCCCGAGGGAAAAAAAGGCCCCGTGGGAGAGGTTAACCACTTTCACCACTCCCAGGATGAGCGCGAGTCCCGCCGCCATCAGGGCATAGGTCGACCCCGTGAAAATCCCGTCAAGAAGGACTTGCGCGAAGGGGTGCACCGAAACCCTCCTGTGGCGCCCGCTAAGGATGCGGGCCGGTTGCTCGGGTAGCAGGGTAGACGATCCGGGCGCCCCCCGTTTCCCACCGGATCACGATTCCGTGCAGTTCCGGGGTCCCCCAGATCGCCTGGTGGGAAGCGTCGAACCGGTAGGTCCCCGCAACCGCCGGGAACGCCCCGTTCTCCAAGGCAGTGACGACGGCGTCCGAATCCGTCCTCCCCGCGGCGCGGATCGCGGAGAACAGGAGCGTCGCAGCGTCGTACGGCAGGGTGTCGCTGTATCCCACCGGGGGATAGCCGTACCGCCGCTCGAATGCCTCCGCGTACCGGGTCGCCGCCGCCGAGGCTCCTTTCCAGGCGGCGGCCTGCACGTAGAGCGGGGCGGAGAGGGGAAGTGTCGCCGCCACACGGGCGTCCCCGAGCGCCCCCCCTACCGAGAGGATGGGGAAGGTCGCTCCGCTCTCCCGCACCCGTTTCACGAACTCCGCGGAATTTCCCCCGGGGTCGCCGAGCACGAGTACTTCCGGGGATCTGGCCATCACGGCCACCGCGACCGGCTCGAACGCCGGGCTTCTCGGGCTGTAGAATGTTTCGTAGACGGGGACGATCCCCTTCCGGGCGAGGGCCTTCCTCAATTCCCTGGCCAGTTCGCGGTTCCACCGGATTCCCGCTCCGACGAAGGCATAGCGTGCGATCCTTAGCCCCCCGAGAAAATCGGCCACCATCCCCGCCCACTGCGGGATCGAATACCCGACACGGAAGATATACCGATACCGTTCGTATTTTTTGCGGACGAGGTCGGTGATCTCGGCGGTCGCCGCCACGGGAACGATGAGCACCGACCGGCTCGCCGCGGCCACCTCGATGACGCCGACGGTTTCCTCCGACAGGTATGCGCCGACGAGGGCGAAGACCTTCTCCCGGGAAGTGAGGCGCAGCGCCCCGGACCGGGCGATGTCCACCCGCCCCTGCGTGTCCGCCACGACGAGATCGACGTGTCGTCCCAGTACCCCGCCCTCGGCATTGGCCTGCTCCGCCGCCAGCGTGACCGCCTGGAGAAACGCCGACCCCCCCGAAGCGAACGGCCCGGAAAGGGGCGCAAGAACCCCGATCCGGATCGGTTCGGCGTTTTCGGAGCCCGCCCATGACGCCAGACAGGAGAGCAGGAGGGCAAGGATCGCAACGGGAAGGAAAATAACAAGGCGGCGCATCGGGAACGACCTCCCGGCGAAAGGATACCACAAGGAGGGAGCGAGGAAAACGGAACCGACCGGAAAAAGGAAAGAAAAAGGCCGCCGGGAGGAGACCCCGGCGGCCGTTTGGTTGGTTGCCTGTCGACAGACCGTCGCTTAGGTTTGCTCCGGTCTCCTTACGATCACCACCAGGATGATTCCGAGGACGCACATGCCCGCGAGGGTGAAGTAGGCCTGGTTGTACCCCGCTGCGACGTTGCCCGCTGCCTTTGCCGCTCCCACGATCTTGGCGAAGTAGGCGGGAACCGTGAATCCGCAGATCCCCCACGCGGTGAAGACGATCCCGTAGTTTGCGCCCACGTTCTTGGCGCCGTAGAAGTCGGCCGTGAAGGACGGCATCATCGCCAGGTATCCGCCGTAGCAGAAGCCCACGACGCAAAGGCCGGCAAGCGCCTGGTTGAAGCTTGTTACGTTTCTCAGCAGGAACATGCAGGCGATGATGTAACCTACGAACATGGCGATCGTCGTGTTCTTCCGGCCGATCTTGTCCGACGTGGCGCCCCAGGCAAGCCGCCCCACGCCGTTGAAGGCGCTCATGATGCCCAACGCCGTTCCACCCGTCATGACCGCCGTGGCAGCGGCAAGCTCAACGATGATCGGTTTGGCCTGTCCGATGGCGGTGATCCCCACTGCGGTTCCCAGGAAGTAGATGAGCCACAGGCAGTAGAACTGCCAGGTCTTGATCATTTCGCCCGGGGCGAACTCGGCCTTGATGACCCCTCCGCCCGCTGCCGTCGCAGCCGCCGGCGGGGTCCACCCTTCGGGTTTCCACCCCGCGGGAGGTACCGCGTAGACCTGCGCTGCGCCGATGACGCAGATGAAGAAGATCACGGACAGGATCATGAAGGTTCTCGGGATGGTCGTTGCCCACATCGCCGGGTCGGTACCCAGTAATCTTTCGATGAGGGGTGCGAAAATGAGCGAACCTGCGCCGAACCCGAGGACCGCCAAGCCGACGATCGTCCCGCGCTTGTCGGGGAACCACTTCACGCAGGTCGCGATCGGGGTCACGTAGGCGAACCCGACGCCCAAGCCGCCGAGGATTCCGTAGGCGAACTTGAGGCCCCACTCGCTTTGCCACATGAACGCGGATAGGAGGACGCCGCATCCCATCAGCGCTCCCCCTACCGAACCGACGAGTCTCGGGCCTTTCTTATCCTGCCAGAAACCGGCGATGATCATCGAGATCGTGAAAAAGAGAACCGAGTAACGGTAGGGAGCGATCGATACCCCCTTGCTCCATCCATTGACTGATTCCAGTGGTCCGCGGAAAACCGACCACGAGTAAAGCACGCCGAGGCACAATTGCATGACCAAGGCGGCATAAACGAACTTCCACCGGTTTACCTGCTCTGCCATATTCCCCTCCTTCTTGGTTTATCAATTCTCTCGAAAGACCATACCCCCTCTCATTTCGCAAACGTCGCTATACCACCCCCCTTCTCATAGGAACAATTTTACCCGGCAAAATCGGTTCCCATATTACTACCTCATCCCGGAAACAAGTGTCAAGAATAATATAAACTTCGTTTTATTGGGATTCCGGTACGCACGCTTCGGCCTGGGGAGAGGGTACAGGCGGGGGAGCGAACAAAAAAGGGCATTTATTCCAACCGGTTGAATACATAGCGCGAAAAGACCGCCCGGGGGAATCCTCCCGCTGCCCCCCGGACATCTAATCAAGAAACAAGTAAATATTCTATCCCGGAGGGGGAAGCGATGAACCCGTTTCAAGAGATCAAGACCGTGCCCGCCATGAAGGTCATCGCCTGGAGGGGGGACGTGTCCGTGTGGGGGATCGACACCGCGTTTTCCCGGCTCTACGAAAAGGCGATGGAGAGGAAGCTCCGGTTCCGGCAGCCCGCCATCGGGGTTCGTCATGACGGCGTCCGGGTTCCCGAGCCGTTCCACGCCGACTACGAAATCATGTTTCCCCTGACTGCCGATCCCGGCGGAGAGGTCCCCGGGGGCGATGTGAAGGATCTCCCCGAGCAGGAAGTGGCCTCCTTCGTCCACCGCGGCCCCTATCATTGGATCCCGTGCATATACGAAAAAGTACTGGACTGGCTGCGGGATAACCGGTATGAAGTAGCCGGGGAACCCCGAGAGGTCTTTTTCGTCGCCCCTGAAC
>JBAUKK010000338.1:0-11511 GCA_049577645.1 Candidatus Deferrimicrobiaceae bacterium | reverse complement strand
GCACTGCCCCCGTCTTCCCGGTCACCTTGAGGGCAATGACCCCTTTCCCCCCGCGGGACTGGATCCGGTACTCGTCCACCGCCGTGCGCTTTCCGTACCCGTTGACCGTAACGGTAAGCAGGTTCCCGCCGGGCTTGAGGAGCTCCATTCCCACCACTTCGTCACCCTTGCCGAGGGAGATCCCGCGGACTCCCACCGCTGTCCGTCCCATCGAGCGGATGTCGTCCTCGTGGAACCGGATCGACAACCCATGACGGGTGGAAAGGAACATCTCATCCCTCCCGGAGGTGATCTCCGTGGCGATGAGACGATCCCCCTGCTTCAGCCCCTGCGCGATGATTCCGCCCGACCGGGGCCGGGAGAACTCCATCAGGTCGGTCTTCTTCATCACGCCGTGGGCGGTGACCATGACTACGAATTTCCCCTCTTCGAACTCCCTCACGGGGAGAATGGCGGAGATGGACTCGCCGTGCGACAGCGACAGCAGGTTGACGATCGCCTTCCCCTTTGCCGCCCGCCCCGCCTCCGGAATCTCGTGGACCTTGAGCCAGAAGATCTTCCCCGTGTTCGTGAAGAACATGATGTAGGAGTGCATGGAGGCGATGAAGACCATCGAGACGAAATCCTCCTCCTTGGTCCCCATCCCCACCTTCCCGCGCCCCCCCCGCCGCTGGGTGCGGTAGAGGCTGATCGGATTTCGCTTGATGTACCCGGAATGCGAAACCGTGACGACCATCTCCTCGTCGACGATGAGGTCCTCCAGACGGAGCTCCTTCACCTCCCGGACAATCTGGGACCGTCGCTCGTCCGCGTACGCCGCCCGGATTTCCCGAAACTCCTCTCCGATCACGCGGAGCAGCTCCTTCTCCTCGGCGAGGATCTTCTTCAGCCGGACGATCTCCGTCTTCCACTCCTTCAATTCCTGCACGATTTTTTCCCGCTCGAGCCCCGTCAGCCGCTGCAGCCGCATGTCGAGGATCGCCTGCGCCTGGATCTCGCTCAGCTCGAACTTCTCCACCAGGCCTTCCTTCGCGGTTTTCGGGTCCTTCGACGCCCGGATCAGCTTGATGACGGCGTCCAGTTGGTCCAGCGCGATCTTCAGGCCCTCGAGGACATGGGCTCTTGCCTCCGCTTTCGCCAGCAGAAAGATGGTCCGCCGAGTGATCACCTCTTTCCGGTAGGCGAGAAACTCCTCGAGCATCTGCTTGAGGGTGAGCGTCCGCGGCCGATTCTGCACGATCGCCAGGAGCTGGACACCGAAGGAGACCTGCATCTGGGTGAGCTTGTAGAGGTTGTTCAGGACCACTTCGGAGACGGCGTCCTTCCGGAGTTCGATGACGAGGCGGGTCCCGTCCCGGTCGGACTCGTCCCGGATGTCGGTGATCTCCTCGATCTGCTTGTCCCGCACCAGGTCCGCGATCTTCTCGATGAGCCGGGCCTTGTTCACCTGGTACGGGATCTCGGTGACGACGACCGACTCCCGGTCCCCCTTCTTCGACTTCTCGATGAACGCCCGGGCGCGGATCTGGACGTTTCCCCTCCCCGTCCGGTAGGCGTCGCGCACCCCCTCAAGCCCGTAGAGGATTCCCCCCGTGGGGAAGTCCGGGGCGGGGATATGCTCCATGAGGGCGTCGACGGAGATGTCCGGGTCGGCGATGAGCGCGGTAAGCGCATCGATGACCTCTCCCAGGCTGTGGGGGGGGATGGAGGTGGCCATGCCGACCGCGATCCCCGAGCTTCCGTTGACCAGCAGGTTGGGGATGCGCGCGGGGAGGACGCGCGGCTCGTCAAGGGACCCGTCGTAGTTGGGAACCCGCTCGACGGTTTCCTTGTCGAGGTCGGAAAGGAGTTCCTCCGCGATCTTCGCGAGCCTTACCTCGGTGTACCGCATCGCGGCGGCCGAATCACCGTCGATCGAGCCGAAGTTCCCCTGCCCGTCGACGATCGGGTACCGGAGCGAGAACTCCTGCTCCATCCGGACGAGGGCGTCGTAGACGGCCGTGTCCCCGTGCGGGTGGTACTTCCCGATGACGTCCCCCACGATGCGGGCGGACTTCTTGTACGGCTTGCCGTACTCGTTGCCGAGCTCGTACATCGCGTAGAGGATCCGGCGCTGAACCGGCTTGAGACCGTCCCGGACGTCGGGGATCGCCCGCCCCACGATTACGCTCATTGCGTAATCGAGGTAGCTCCTGCGCATCTCGTCTTCGATCGTCCGCGAAATCGCCGGCCGGGAGAACAGCTCCATGGGTCTACGTGGCTCCTGTCAGATCAGATGTCCAGGGAGGATACTTCGAGGGCGTTCTTCTCGATGAATTCCCGCCGCGGCTCCACCTGGTCCCCCATCAGGGTCGTGAAGATCTCGTCGGCCTCGACCGTATCTTTCACGTCCACGCGAAGAAGAACGCGGGTTTCCGGGTTCATCGCCGTCTGCCACAGCTGATCGGGGTTCATCTCCCCCAGCCCCTTGTACCGCTGGATCGTCTGCCCCTTCTTCCCCGCCTCCAACACCTGACCGAGAAGGCACAGAGGGCCGTCCGCTTCGGGAACATTTCCCTCCCCCTCGATCCGGTACGGCAGGGGGAGCGTCTCCTGGACCTGCGCGGAGAGGGACTTCACCTCCCGGAGGTCCGCCGAGTCCATGAGGCGGCGGTCGATGAGGCACGACATCGGAAGCCCGCCCCGCTTCCAGCTCAGCAGGGCGCTGACTCCTCCGTTTTCGCCGTCGGGATCCGGATCGATCGAGATGGCGGCGGAGGACACCTCCGGGCGGCTCTCCTTCCAGTCCTGGATCAGCGAGGAGAAGAAGCGGCGGGCCGTCTTCTCGTTCGAGAGGACTTCGCTTCCCTCCTTTGCCCGGGCCCCCAGCGAGACCAGGACGAAGGCGGGCAGCCCGCGTCGTTCGGCTCGTTCGACGATCTCCTCCAGCCGGGAGATCTTCCTGAGCCAGGCGGTGAGCCTCTGTCCGGACAGGGCGTTCTCCCCGTTTTCCCCCGTCACCCGCCGTCCGGACGCGCCGAGCTCGATCAGGTGCCCCCGGTAGGCGCCGTCATCCTTGAGGTAGATCGTCTCTTTCCCCTTCCGTATCCCATAGAGAGGCGGCTGGGCGATGTAGATATTGCCCTTTTCCACCAACTCCTTCATGTGCCGGAAGAAAAAGGTGAGGAGCAGCGTCCGGATGTGCGCTCCGTCGATGTCCGCGTCGGTCATGATGATGACCTTTCCATACCGCAGGCGGGACGGGTTGAAATCGTCCTTGCCGACGCCGGTGCCAAGCGCCGTGATCATCGTCCGGATCTCCTGCGACGAGAGCATCCTGTCGATACGCGCCTTTTCCACGTTCAAGATCTTCCCCTTGAGCGGGAGAATGGCCTGGAACCGGCGATCCCGGGCCTGCTTCGCCGAACCTCCCGCCGAGTCCCCCTCGACCAGGAAAAGTTCGCTCTGGGCCGGGTCCTTCTCCTGACAGTCCGCGAGCTTCCCGGGGAGACCGGCGGAGTCGAGCGCCCCCTTGCGGCGGGCGAGCTCTTTCGCCTTCCGCGCTGCGTCCCGGGCCCGTGCCGCCTCGAGTCCCTTCTCGATGATCTTGCGCGCCACCGAGGGGTTCTCCTCGAAGAAGGACGACAGCTTCTCGTAGACGAGCGAATCGACAAGCCCCTTGACTTCGCTGTTGCCGAGCTTGGTCTTGGTCTGTCCCTCGAACTGGGGCTCGGGCACCTTCACGGAAACGACCGCGGTCAGTCCCTCGCGCACGTCGTCCCCGGTCAGGTTCTCCTTGACGCCCTTGAGCAAATTCCCGGCGTTCGCGTACTGGTTGATCGCCCGGGTCATCGCGGAGCGGAAGCCGATGAGGTGCGTTCCTCCCTCGTGGGTGTTGATGTTGTTCGCGAAGGAGAAGACGGTCTCCTGGTACGAATCGTTGTACTGGAAGGCGACCTCGGTCTGGACCCCCTCCCTCTCCCCTTCCACGAAGATCGGCTTGGGGTGCAGGGGGGTCTTGTTCCGGTTCAGGTGTTGGACGAAGGAGGTGATGCCTCCCTTGTATTGGAACTCGTGGGACTTGCCGCTTCGTTCATCGAGGATGGATATCCGAAGCCCCGCGTTGAGAAACGAAAGCTCGCGGAGTCTTCCGGAAAGGATATCGAAGGAGAATTCCGTTTCCGTGAAGACCTTCGTGTCGGGCCGGAACGTCACCTTGGTGCCGGTCTTCCGGGATTTGCCCGTCGCCTCGAGGGGCGACACCGTCTCGCCCCGTGAGAAGCGGATCCGGTGGACGGACCCGTCCCGGCGCACCTCCGCCTCGAGCTCCTCGGAGAGGGCGTTCACAACGGAGACGCCTACCCCGTGCAGTCCTCCCGAAACCTTGTAGGACGCCTTGTCGAACTTCCCGCCGGCGTGCAGGGTGGTCAGAACCACCTCGATGGCGGGCTTTCCCTCCCCCTCCATCACGTCGACGGGGATCCCCCGGCCGTTGTCGTCCACCGTGACGGAATCGTCCTTGTGGATGGTGACCTGGATGTTGTCGCAATACCCGGCCATTGCCTCGTCAATCGCGTTATCTACGACTTCATAGACGAGGTGGTGGAGCCCGTGGGAATCCGTGCTCCCGATGTACATGGCCGGCCGTTTCCGGACGGCCTCCAGACCCCTTAGAACCTTAATATTATCGCCGGTGTACTCGTCCACACCGTTGCCGTTTCTGACAATATCGTCTGGACGGTTCGCCATGGATAATCTGCCCTCGAAAGATTAATCGATCTATTATACTACGGATTGGCCGGGGGGGACGAGTTTTTCCGGTGAGAAAAGAGGGGACGGAGGGAGGTTCCCCGCGTCCTCCCGGCTTACAGAATCCTCATCGGCATGATGATGGCAAGATAGTTTTTGTCGGTCGCCGGCCGCACGATCACCTGGGACACCTCGTCTTTGAGCTCGATTCGGACCGTATCCTCGGAGATTCCGCCGAGCGCGTCCTGAAGGTACCGACCGTTGAATCCGACCTTGACCGGTGCTCCCTCGAACTCGATCGGCAGCAGATCGCGCGCCTCGCCGAGGTCCGGGCTTGTGGTGGACACCTCCAGCTGTTTCCCCGAGAACGAAAGTTTTACGCTGTTCACCTTGTCGGGCGCCATGACGCTTACCCGTTTCAGGACATCGAGGAACGTTCCCCTAGGCATGCTTGCCACAATCCGGTTCTCCTTGGGCACGACCTGCCGGTAATCTGGAAATTCCGCGTCGAGAAGGCGCACCCAGACTTCCGTGTCCCCCTTCCCGGCAAAGAGAAATTTGTCCGTGGCGGACAGCTCCAGGGAGCCCGGTCCCCCGTCGGAGAGCTTCCGGATCTCGATCAGCCCTTTTCGCGGGACGAGCACGCGTCTTTCCCCCAGGAGGCCTCCGAGGTTCGATACCTCCTCGTCCGCAATCGCGAGCCGGTGCCCGTCCGTCGCCACCATGCGGAGAATCGTCTTCCCTTCCTCTTCCTGCCGTTCCAGGAGGATCCCCGAAAGGTTGTACCTCGTCTCGTCGCCGGTAGCGAAGGCGCTGACGCGGTCGACCAGTTTGCGAAACGTCTCCGAATCCACGGGGACTGGCTTTCCCTTCGGTCTTTCCGGCATCTCCGGAAACTCCTCGCTGCCCAGGCCTGCCAGGCGAAAATGGCCCCTGCCCGCGGAGATCTCTACGTAATTTCCCTCGCGCCCCGCCACGGTAACCGGTCCTTTGGGGAGGACCTTCGCGATGTCGAACAGTTTCCGCGCCGGAAGAGCGACGGAACCGGGCTCGACCACGTCAAGCGACTGAGAGCAGCGAACGACGATTTCCAGGTCGGAGGCGACGAGCGTAAGTCCCGGACTTCCCGTCGGCCCTGCTTTCGGGCCCGCGTTGAGAAGCGTGTGCGACAGGATCGGCATGGTGTGCCGCCTTTCCGCCACTCCCTGGATGCGGGCAAGAATTCCCTCGAACTGGTCACGATCCACGGTAAAGTTCATCGTCACCCTCTTCTTTTATTTATCATTAATAAAGACCGTAGTCGTAGTAGAGGATGTGAAATTGTGGATAGCATGAGGAAGCCCGCTGTCTCCTTCCGGATATCCGGGAAACAACCTGCGCACAACCCGGGTGGTGCATACCCGGGGGCCGGGGAGAAACGACTCATCCGCAATTCCCCCACAGGGTTATCCGTTGATCGATTTGCGCAGCGCCTCGATGCTGTTTCTTAACGATACATCGTCTTTGGCTTTTTTCTCTATCATTTTTACGGCGTACATGACAGTGGAATGATCTCGGCCGCCGAAGCGCTGCCCGATATCGGGGAAGGAGCATTTGGTCATTTCCCGCATGAGGTACATGGCAACCTGCCGCGGGTGGGCTACCACCTTGTGTTTGCGAGCGGAGCGCAGGTCGGATACCTTCACCCCGAAGTGTTCGGAGACAGCCTTCAGGATGGCCTCCGGGGAGATTTCACGGACGGAGGATTTCAGGAGGCGGGAAAGCACCTCGCGGGCCAGGTCCATGTTGATCTCCCGCTTGGTGAGAGAGGCGTGCGCCCCGATCCGGATGAGAGATCCCTCCAGTTCCCGGATGTTGGTCTTGATCATGGTGGCGAGGAACAGGGAGACGTCGGGGGGAAGAGGAATCTGGTCGGCCTCCGCCTTCCGGTTCAGGATCGCGAGCCTCGTTTCCAGGTCCGGCGGCTGGATGTCCGCCACAAGGCCCCACTCGAACCGCGACTGGATCCTCTCCTCCAGGTCGGGGATCTCCTTCGGAAACTTGTCGCTGGATACGACTATCTGTCTTCGGGAAGAATAGAGGTCGTTGAAGGTATGGAAAAACTCCTCCTGCGTACGCTGCTTCCCCGCGATGAACTGGACGTCGTCCACCAGGAGCATGCCTACGTTACGGTATTTCTCCTTGAAGTCCGGCATCCGGTTTGTCCGAAGGGAGAAGATGAGCTCATTGGTGAACTTCTCGGCGGTGATGTAGCACACCTGGACGCGAGGGTTGCGGTCCTGGGAGAAGTTTCCGATGGCGTGGAGCAGATGAGTCTTGCCGAGGCCGACGCCCCCGTAAAGGAAAAGCGGGTTGTAGCTCTTGGCGGGGTCGCTCGACACGGCGAAGGAGGCGGCGTGGGCAAACTGGTTTCCCGCGCCCACGACAAACCGGTCAAAGGTATACCGCGGGTTGAGTTCCCCGCTGCGCATCTTCGATTTCGGTTGTTTCGCGTCCCGGTGGCCGTCCAGGGACAATTCCGGAGGATGTGCCGACTGCCCTTCCTCCCCGTCCTCCTCGCTTCCCACCACGATCTCGACGGAGATGCCTCTCCCGAACTCCTTTCGGGCGGCCTCCTCGAGTTGAGACATATAGTTTTCCTCGATCCATTGCTTGAAGAACTTGTGGGGCGTCGCTACCAGGAGAAATGAGCCTTCCCGGGAGACGAAACGCAGCGGGCGCAGCCAAGTCTCGAACACCTGGTCGCTCACATTGTTCTTCAGTTGGGTACGAACCTTTTCCCACGCCCCGGAAGTCAACGGATTCCCAACCTCCCGGGATGTCGTACAATGGGTAAAAGAAGGGAAATCGTATTCATTGTCAGGCGGTTAAGATAGTTCCCCCCCAGAGAGTTGCCAACACGGTTATCCACACCTGTGGAAAGGCCGTAAAAAGCATGTATATCAAAAGGTTTGATGTGATAACTCCGGGTATTTCTCCGTTTGACCTGCTCGTGTTATCGGTTCGGAAGAGGTAGGATTCCGCCGCGCTGTCAGGCTGAGGCGAAGGAAGGGTACCATACCCCGAAAAGGGGAATCAAGGATATTTTCCCGATCTTCCTTTCGCGGCGATTTTAGACCGGTAGCAATCCCAGTCCACGGCCACCCGGAGGGCCGAATCGGCCTCGTCGCGGACGCGTTGGAACGCGGAGGATCGGAAATGGCGGCGAAGGGGTTCGCGCAGCGGCATTACCTGCTCCGCGGGCTCCCAGGGGACAGGCAGGCCGGTACCGGCCTCGATCAGGCACCCTTCCTGGACGGCCTCCGAGGCGAGCGCGAGGGGGATCCCCTCGAGGTCCCGGGCGATCGCCTGGAACCGCCCCTCGGCTCGCGGGTCGAGGAACCGGAATTCCCGGGAGTAGATGAGGGCGGTGTGAAAATGATCGGGGATGTCGAGAATGCCGTCGAGGAGGAACTCCTTTCCGATCTGCCGAAGAAGGGACAGGCATTCCGAAACCAGCCCCAGGCCCGGTTGCTCCTGCCCGGGAAGCCGGGGGCGGTCGATCGAAAACGGACGTTCCGGGTCGGATAGGGCGAGCCAGTGGATGAGGAGCATCCGAAAGACGGTCCCCTCAGGGAACGATCCGATCGGCTTGCCGGGACGGAATGCGCGGATCTGGACCCGCACTTCCATGAGGAGGCGCTCGCGGGACTTTTTCCCCGCGTGCAGGCAGACGCGCTGCTCCTCCGGGTCCACACACGAAAGAGTGAGGACGGGATCGTGGTACCCCCGGCGCGCGAGCCCCTCGAGGATGCCCGCGTCCCGGATTCGCTCCCGTACCTCCTCCGGCCGGAACCGGCCGAAGAGGAGGTTTTCCGGGTTGAGGCCCGCCAGTTCGAAGAGGAGTTCCTCCTCGGAAGCGGGGGCGTTTTTCCTCTTCCTCCCCGACTGCAGCAGCGGAAACGACAGGAGTCTGCGCAGGGGGGAAAGACGCGTCGTTCGGTTTCGGCTCACGGCGTGCGCAGTGTACCACAGGAAGGAAAATCATGGTTGACACGGGCGGAACAAACGGAATATCTTGTCTTTTTTCCAGGGAAGCGTGTATGTACCGGGGAAGGAGTGTTCCAGGATGAAACGCACCTACCAGCCGCACAACAGACGGCGACTGCGAACCCACGGATTCCGCCGCCGCATGTCGACTCCGGCGGGCAGACAGATCATTTCCCGCCGCCGCGCGAAGGGGCGGAAGCGGCTTGCCGTTTCGGTCAGCGGCAAGAAGTAACCTTATCCGGGTTAGGGAAGGCCCGGACGCGGGTGGCAAGTATTCGGTTGTCAAAGGCGGAAATGCTGCGCACCGACCGTGAATACCGGGACGTGGTTCGCCGGGGGGAGCGCGCATCCACACCGCACTACAGCATCTACCGGGATTTCCGCGCCTCCGGGGGTGTGGGGGGCGTTCCCGTTTCAAGAAAAATCGGAATCTCCGTCGGCAGGCGGGTGGGCAACGCGGTGGTTCGGAACCGGGTAAAGCGACTCCTGCGGGAATTCTACCGGCACAACAAGCGCGTTTTCCCGGTGGGGACCCGAACGGCCATCGTGGTGAGGAAAGGACCCCCGGATGCGGATCTCGCATCGGTTTCCGCAGAGCTCCTTTCCGCGATGGAGCTTCGTTGGGGAAAAAGGAGGGAACCTTCCCCGTGCGAGCAAGAGATATCCTGATAATCCTCCTGAGCGGCTACCGGCGGCTGGTATCCCCGTTTCTCGGTGATTGCTGCCGTTTCTACCCTAGCTGTTCGGAGTACACGATCGGATCTCTCCGCCTGAACGGCACTCTGGTGGGTATTCTGGACGGAATGTGGCGGATCCTGCGGTGCCATCCCTTTCATCCCGGGGGCCTGGACGAACCGCGGCGAATCCAGATTTTCGGCACGAGGTATCGATGGAAAAAAGGATGATCCTGGCGATCGTTCTGTCGGTCGCCATTATGCTTGCCTACCAGCAGCTGGTCGGACCCGGGCGCGAAGGCGCACCTCCGCCCGCAAAGCAGCAGGAGACGGCGAGGACGCAGGCGGGGGACAATGCCGTCGGGGTGGAAAGGGCTCCTGCCCGGCCGCTCACGCCGACTTCGGCGCCCGGCGGGCTTGTCCCCGGCCGGGAGAATCCGCTTCGGTGGATTATCGTTCGGACCCCCCTGTACACCACGACCGTGTCCACCGCCGGGGGGGGGATCCAGTCGTTCTTCCTGACCCGGTACAACGAACACCCCGGGCCGAAGGGAAACCCCCTGGACATCATCGGTTCCGGGTCGGTCCGTCCGCTTCCCCTCGACCTGTACCTGGCCGAAAGCCAGCCGGCCTTCCCCGAGCTGCCGGTATTCGCCACGGACGCGCCCGACGAGCTGTCCGTCAGGGCCGGGGAGAAGAAGACCGTCTCCCTGTCTTGGACATCCGCGCGCGGAGTCCGCATCACTCGCGAGTACACCTTCGCCGGCGGCCGGTACGATTTTGACGTGAACCAAAAGGTGGTTAACGAAAGCGCGGAATCGATCCGGCTTACGCCGGGAATCCAGCTTTCCCAGGTCTTCACGGGGGAATTGGGCGGCGATTCCTATTCCTTCAAGGGAGCCGTGGTGGACGCCGGCGGAAAAATCGAGCGTCTCAACTTCAAGAAGATCCGGAAGGGGGATATCGACAAGGTCCCGGTTCGATGGGCGGCCGCCGACGCCAAGTATTTCACCCTGATCGCCATCCCCGAGAAGGAGTGGAGTATCGAACGGGTCTCCCCGCTGGGGGAGGAGGGAATCCGGATTGCCCTTGCCGGCTCTCCGGCGGTTCTGGGACCGCAGGAGGTGATCTCCTTTTCGGCCCGGGCCTTCATGGGGCCGAAGGAGTACAACCTTCTGGCGGCCACCGGCAAAGACATGGAGAAGCTGGTGGACTACGGATGGTTCTCCCTCCTGGCGATGCCCCTCGTGTGGCTCCTCACCATCTTCAACCGGTTTACGGGAAATTACGGGATCGACATCATCATCCTGACGATTCTGATCAAGATCGCCTTCTATCCGCTTACGAAGAAATCGATGGCCTCGATGAAGAAGATGCAGGAACTCGGGCCCATCATGAAACAGATCAAGGAGAAGTACAAGGACGACAAGGCGAGGCAGCAGCAGGAGACGATGAATCTCTACAAGACGTACAAGATCAACCCGTTAAGCGGCTGCCTACCGATGGTGCTCCAGATCCCGGTTTTCATCGCGCTCTACAAGGGGCTGCTCGTGGCGATCGAGCTTCGCCACGCCCCGTTCATGCTGTGGATAAACGACCTGTCCGCCCCCGAGCATCTTTGGGATCTCTCGGTGGCGGGGTATACCCTCCCGATCCGCCTGCTCCCCTTGCTCATGGGGATTTCGATGTTCGTCCAGCAGAGGATGACGCCCTCCGCGGGGATGGACCCCACCCAGCAGAAGATGATGCTCTTCCTGCCCCTCATCTTCACGTTCATGTTCTGGGGGTTCCCGACAGGTCTCACGATCTACTGGCTCGCAAACAATTTGCTGAGCATCGGCCAGCAGCTGATACAGAACCGGCAGGCCGAAGCGGAAAAGGCGGCACAGGCGTAACACCCCCCAAGGAGGAACCCGTGGACGACCACCGGCCCCGGGCTTACGCGGGACAACGGGGGGGGCAGGCGACGCCGGCGTGACGACGATTGTGGCCCCCATAACCCCCGCCGGCGTCGGCGCTGTTTCCCTCCTGCGCCTCTCCAGCCCGGAAGCGTTTCCGATCGCGTTCCGGATGACCGGCG
>JBAUKK010000337.1:0-16430 GCA_049577645.1 Candidatus Deferrimicrobiaceae bacterium | reverse complement strand
GATGATGTACTCCTCCATGGGGCCCGCGAAGGCGTTGTGCGTGTCCTTCGAGGCCAGCCGCATCACCGGCCCGTCGAGATACTCGAAAAGATCCTCGGCGATGCGCGCCGAGATCTCCCCTCCGATCCCGCCGGTGAGGCGCGCTTCGTGGATGATGAGCGCCTTGCCGGTTTTCGTCACCGATTCCCGGATTGTCTTCCAGTCGTAGGGGAGCAGGGTCCGCAGGTCGATCACTTCGATGTCGACCTCGGACGCCATGTCCCGCGCCGCCTTCATTACCGCGTGCACCGGCGACCCGTAGGTGATCACGGTGACATCCTTCCCCTCCTTCCGGAGGGCCGCCTTCCCGATCGGAACGATGTAGTCCTCCCCGGGACCGGGAATGTCCTCCTTGATCCGCCGGTAGAGAAACTTGTGCTCGAGGTAGATCACGGGATCGTCGTCCCGGATGGCGGCCTTCAGCAGCCCCTTCGCGTCGTAAGCGGTGGCGGGCGCCACGACCTTCAGTCCCGGCACGTGAAAGAACCACGCCTCCGGGTTCTGGGAGTGATACAGTCCCCCGTGGACGCCGGCGCCGCACGGTCCCCGGACGACGATGGGGCAGGAAGTCTGCCCGCCGTGCCGGTACCTGAGCGTCGCGGCCATGTTGACGATCTGGTCGAACCCGCACGCGATGAAGTCGATGAACTGCATCTCCAGGACCGGGCGCATCCCCTGGATCGCGAGCCCCACCCCCGCCCCTACGATGAGGGTTTCCGAGATAGGCGTGTCCACTACGCGCTCTGAGCCGAACTTCTCCAGGAGCCCCTCCGTCGCCTTGAACGCGCCGCCGAGGATTCCCACGTCCTCCCCGAGGAGCATCACGTTTTCATCCCTTTCCATCTCCTCGTGCATCGCCTGGTTGATCGCCTGGATATAGGTCACCGGCATCGGCTATCCCTCCGTGATCGGAGTAGCGTAAAGATCTTCCATCGCCTCCGGCCCTTCCGGCACCGGGCTCGCCTCGGCGAACGCCACCGCGTCATCGACGATCTTCTTCACTCTCCCCCCGACTTCCTCCTTGATCGAGGAGATGTCGTACTTCCTCTTCTCGAGGTAGACCTCCCACCGCTCGATCGGATCCCGGCTCTCCCAGGTGATCAGCTCCTCCTCGCTCCGGTAGGTAGCCCTGTCGTGCTCGGAATGCCCATGGTAGCGGTACGTCTTGCACTCGAGAAAGGTCGGCCCCTCCCCCGAACGCGCCCTGTCGATCGCCTTTCGGGCCGCCTTCATCACTTCGTTAAGGTCGTTCCCCGAGCAGACCTCCCCCTTGAAGCCGTAGCCGGGGGCCCGGGCCGCCACGTCCTCCACCGCGAACTGCAGTTCGTTGGGCGTGGAGTACGCATAGAAGTTGTTCTCGCAGAGGAACACGACGGGAAGCTTGTAGATGGCGGCGAAGTTCATCGCTTCGTGCACGTCCCCCCGGCTGCTCGCTCCCTCGCCGAAGAAAGCGATCGCCACCCGGTCCTCTCTCTTGAACCGGAACTTGTACGCCGTCCCCGCGGCGACGGGGAGGGTGGAGCCCAGCATCGAGGTGGAACCGAAAATGCAATGGGAGAAATCGCCCCCGTGGAGAAAGGAGTCCTTCCCCTTGGAGAAGCCGTCCCGCCTGCCGAAGATCTGTGCCATCAGCCGGTTCGGGTCCGCCCCCTTGACGAGGAAGGCGCCCAGGTCGCGGTGCAGCGGGAAGATCCAGTCGTCGGGGCGCAGATCGTGACAGACCCCCACCACGATTGCCTCCTGTCCCTTCCCGGAGTAGACTCCGCCCTGGATCCTCCCCTGCCTGTCGAGGGCGGAGATGCGGTCCTCGAACTCCCGGATAAGGCGAAGCCAGAAATAGAGTTCCCGCTCCTTCTGCTCGGTCATGGCCCCTCCGCTGCAAACGTCAGATGTCGATCGCCTCGCCGCCCAGCATCAGTGCCGCCTCCCGGATCGCCTCCGGCAACGTCGGGTGGGCATGCACGGTTTTGCCGATCTCGTGGTACGTCGCCTCGAGCGTGCGCGCCAGGCCAAGCTCGGCGATGATGTCCGACGCGCCGTGTCCTATTATATGGCACCCGATGACCTCGCCGTAGCGCTCCTCGGCCACCATCTTCACGAATCCCTCCGTATGCCCCGACGCCACCGCACGCCCCAGCGCCGAGAACGGGAACTTCGACACCTTGACCGGGATTCCCCTCTTCTTCGCCTCCTCCTCCGAGAGTCCGACCGTGGCCACCTCGGGCTGGCAGAAGATGCAGGACGGGATCCGGTCACGGTCGGGGGGACGCACCGTAAGCCCCGCGATGATCTCCGCCGCCGCCACCCCCTCCGCGGACGCCTCGTGGGCCAGGAGCATCCCGCCGATGACGTCCCCTATCGCGTAAACGGTCGGACAGGCCGTGCGTAAGGAATCGTCCACATCGATATACCCTTTCGTGAGCTTCACGCCGCACGCCTCGAGCCCGAGCCCGTCCGTAAGCGGCTTCCTCCCCACGGCGACGAGGAATTTCTCCGCGGAAAGCTTCTCCTCCTTGCCCTCCCGGGTGGTGGTTATCGTCCCCGCCGCCTTGTCCAGCGCCTTCGCCGGGGCGGAGGTAAGCACCCGGATTCCCTGCTTCCGGAACGACTTCTCCAGCTCTTTCGCCACCTCCCGGTCCGTCCTGGGCAGAAGCTGGTCCTCCATCTCGACCACCGCCACGTCGGCGCCGAATGCCCGGTAGAGGTAGGCGAATTCCACCCCCACCGCACCGCCGCCCAGGACGACCACCGAACCCGGCATCTTCTCCTGCGCGAGCGCGTCGTCGCTCGTCAGCACGGTCTTGCCGTCCGGCTCGATCCCGGGCAGCCCCCGCACCGCCGTCCCCACGGCCACCAGGACGTTCCCCGCCCCGATCTCCTCGCCGCCGGCCTTGACCGTCGTGGGGGACGAAATCACGGCGTTCGCCGCGATCAGCTCGATACCGTTCTTCCGGAAGAGAAAGGAGACCCCCTTCGACATGCGTTCGGCCACCTTCCGGCTTCGCCGGATGACCTGCCCGTAGTCGACCGAAAGTCCCTTCACGGCGATTCCGTAGTCGGCGGCGTTCTGCATCTGCCGATACAGGTCGGCGCATTTTAGGATCGCCTTGGAGGGGATGCACCCCCAGTTCACGCAGACGCCTCCCGGTCTGTCCCTCTCCACAACCGCCACGCGCAGGCCGAGCTGCGCCGCCCGTATCGCGGCCACGTAGCCTCCCGGGCCCGCACCGATTACCACAAGGTCGAACGTTCTCATCGGCATCCCTCACGAAAGCGAAATCGATTCGATCTGCATGATCACGTCGTTCATGAACCGGGTGGCCGTCCCCCCGTCGATCAGCCGGTGATCGAACGAGAGGCTTGCGTACACCATGTCACGGGGGACGATGTTTCCCTCCCGGACGACGGGCCGCCGTACGATCTTGTGAATGCCCAGGATCGCCGCCTCGGGGGCGTTGATTACGGGATAGCTGAACAGCCCCCCGATCGCCCCGATACTCGTTACCGTGAAGGTGCTCCCGGAAAGATCGGACAGAGGGAGCGTCCCGTTGCGTGCCCCCTGCGCAATCCGCTCGATCTCCCGGGCGAGCTCCACGATCGTTTTTTCCCCCGCGTCGCGGATGACCGGCACGACGAGCCCGTCCTCCATGTCCACGGCCACGCCGATGTCGTACCGCTTCTTCCTCACGATCTCGCCGCGGGCCTCGTCGAGAGACGCATTCATCGCCGGATGGGTGCGCAGCGCCGTGACGACCGCCTGGACGATGAACGGCAGGACCGTGATCTTCACCCCTTCCTTAGCCCCGATTTCCCGCATGGCCTCCCGCATCGCGAGGAGGTTCGTGGCGTCCGCCTCGTCGACCAGAAGCGCGTGGGGAATCGTCGACTTGGAAAGGACCATTTTCTTTGCGGCCACTCGGCGCTTTCCCCGGAAGGGGATGCGCTCCTCCGCAGCCGGGGCGGAAGGAGAAAGGTCGGCGGGGGCGGCTGCCCGGCGGACATCCTCCTCGGTGACGCGCCCTTGCGGGCCCGTCCCGGGTACGACCGAGATGTCCACACCGAGATCCCTGGCCAGACGGCGGACTGCGGGAACGGCAAGGGCATCCCCTCCCGGGGAAGATGGTTCCGGGGGCGCAAGGGATTCTCCCGGAGCGACTTCGATGACGGCGAGGACCGCCCCGACCGGGACGACCTGTCCCGGCTGCGTTACGATCTTCGACAGGATGCCGGTCACGGGGGAGGGCATCTCCATCGCCGCCTTGTCGGTCAGAATCTCGACCAAGAGGTCATCTTCCTTTATCGGGGCTCCCTCGGCCACCAGCCAGCGGACGATTTCGCCCTCCGCCACCCCCTCGCCGATGTCGGGAAGCCGAAGCTCGAACTCCACCCGGAGAACTCCCTCCTAAGGTTTTATCACCACCATCTTTATGCTGGTCATCTCCTCGACGGCGAACCGGACCCCTTCCCGTCCGAGGCCGCTCAGCTTGTTGCCGCCGTATGGCATGTGGTCCACCCGGAAGATGGACGTGTCGTTGATCATCACGCCACCCACGTTGATCCGGTCGATCGCGTACATCGCCTTCCGGAGGTCGTTCGTATAGATTCCGGCCTGCAGTCCGTACGGGGAGTCCTCGACCATCGCCACCGCATCCTCGAAGGAGTCGTACTCGTAGATCGAGACGAGAGGGGCGAACGCCTCCCGGCACATGACCTTCATCTCGGGCCGCGCGTTGACCAGGACCGTGGGATACAGGATCCTCCCCTCCCGCTTTCCGCCGATCAGCACTTTGGCCCCCTCGGCCACCGCCTCGCGGATCCATTTCTCCGCCCGGATCGCCTCGGCCTCGTCGATCATCGGGCCGACCTCGCAATCCTTGTCCAGCGGGTTCCCCACCTTGAGGGCAGCCGTGGTCTCCACGAACCGCTTCGTGAACTCCTTGATGATCGACTTGTGCACATACAGCCGCTGCAGGGAAATGCAGACCTGACCGGAGTTGGCAAAGGCGCTGACCGCGCACCGCGGGATCGCCGCGTCGAGGTTGGCGTCCGGCTCGATGATCGTTCCCGAGTTGTTCCCGAGCTCCATCGTGACCTTCTTCAGGCCCGCCTTCCGGATGATCGCCTCCCCCACCGGGGGGCTCCCCGTGAAGGAGATCTTCGCGACCCGCGGGTCGGTGGTCATCCACTCCCCCACCGTCCCGCCCGGGCCGACGACGACGTTCATGGCCCCGGGAGGAAGCCCCGCCTCCTCGAGGATCTCCCCAAGCCGGATCGCCGTGAGCGGCGTGGTGGACGCCGGCTTGAGGACAAGCGTGCACCCAGCCGCCAGCGCTGGGCCCACCTTGTGGGCGACCAGGTTCAGCGGGAAGTTGAACGGCGTGATGGCGGAGACCACCCCGATCGGACAGCGAAGATAGTACCCCACCCTGCCTTCTCCGGCAACGCTTGCGTCCATGGGGATGGTCTCGCCGTGGACGCGCTTGGCCTCTTCGGCGGAGAACTGGAACGTCTCGATCGCGCGCGTCACTTCCCCGAAGGAGTATTTCCACGCTTTCCCCGCCTCCCGGCAGATGATCGCGGCGATCTCGTCCTGGTGTTTCGCGAGCAGCTGGCTCGTTTTCTCGAGGATCCGGAAACGCCTGTGGGCGGGCAGCCGCGAATAGGAGGGAAACGCCGCGTGGGCCGCGGCGATGGCTTTCCCGACCGTCTTTTTCGACGCCACCGGGACCACCCCGATAGTTTCTCCGGTGTACTTGTCGATGACCTTCATCGTCTCCTCGTCCTCCACCCACTTCCCTCCCACGAGCAGCTTGTACTTTCCTTCCGTGGTCTTCATTGTCCCCTCTCTTTTTCCGTGTTCATACGGAGCGATGTCCCTTCTCCGAAATCCCGATCACCTTTTTCGCCATCCTGGTCTTCTCGGGCAAGTTCGCCTGGCGCAGCATGACGATCCTCTGGGCCTGCGGCGACCCTGCACCGTGCAGAGCTTCCACCAGCGTCGCCACGGACGTCATGTTCTCGATGTACCGGCACAGCTTCCGCTTCTCCTCCGTGGGAAATCCCTGCTTGCCGGCGAAGTACTTCGTCAGGAGCCCCCCGATTTCCCCGTTGCGGAAGTCCGCATCGGACGGGAGGGTGGAAAGCACTCCGCCACCCAGGTCGTGCGCCACCCGGCCCACCTGGTAGAGGAACCGGGTCACGTTCTGCTTCACCGTGTTCGCGAGCAGCGGGTCCACCATCCAGTTCCCCGCGGGCAGCTTGGTCCCTATGGCGGACGATCCCACCGCGCCGGCGTAGATCGTTTCCACGAGGTGGACGATCTCGGTGAGCTTGTCCTTGACGATGGAGTTCTTGATCGTCCCGTGGATCTCGGTGAGCAAAGCCGTCGCGCCGAGCAGGATGTCGGCGTTCCCGGCCTTGCACCCGCCGTAGTTGGCCCGGTGCCACGAGGAGAACCTGTCCACGAGGGATCCCGCAAACTCCCCTTCTCCGTCCATGAACACCCGCTCCTTCGGGACGAAGACGTCTTCAAACAGGAGGGTGCTTTCTCCGCCGACGACCCCGAAGGAGGTGCCGCAGTCGAACATCCCCTCCTCTTCCTTGCGTTCGTCGTTCGTCTGCCTCCCGAAGACCAGCGTCAGCCCCGGAGCGTCGATGGGTACGGCGCATACGACGGCATAATCGGCGCCTTCCGGAGGAAGGCCCAGGGTGGGCATCACGAGGACCTCATGGGAGTTCACCGCGCCGGTGATGTGCGTTTTCGCCCCCCGGATCACGATCCCGTCGGCCCTGCGTTCCACGATCCGCACGTACATGTCGGGGTCCGGCTGCTGCCAGGGGGGAAGGGAGCGGTCCCCCTTGACGTCGGTCATCGCTCCCGCCGACATCAGGTCCTCCCGCTGAAGCCGTTCCAGGAACTTCCGGAACCTCGCGTGGTACTCCGTCCCCTTCGCCCGGTCGATCTCGTAGGTGACGGACCAGATCGCGTTGATCCCGTCCAGCCCCACGCATCGCTGGAAGCAGGTTCCGGTTTCCCGGCCGATCATCCGGAGCATCTCGATCTTTTTGACGAGATCGTCCACGCTCCAGAACAGGTGGGTGAACCGGGAGACCTTATTCCCCGTCAGGTGGGACGTGGCCGTCATGATATCCGCGTGCCGATCCTCCATCGCGAGGTCGTACGTGACCGCCGCCGTGCGAATGTGGGGAACGATCGCCGGATGGGAATACGGGTCGCGGAGCCGTTCCCCGAGGTAATAGACTCTCGGCTTCCTGGCTTTCAGGCTATCGATATATTGATTGCCGTCCATCATCGGACTTCCTCCTTGTGGCGTGCGGCCCATTGATCCTTCAACGTCTGCTTGAGGACTTTTCCCCCGGGATTCCGGGGGAGCTGTCCGGCGAACCGAACATCCACCGGGATCTTGTAATCGGCCAGCCGGTCGCGGCAATGCGCCTTGATCGTCTCCGGGTCGAGGACCGTTCCCGGCATGGGAACCACGGTCGCGACGGGGACCTCCCCGAAGATGGGGTGGGGGACCCCGAAGACCGCGGCCTCGGCGACGCCCGGGACGGCGTAGATCACGTTTTCGACCTCGAGCCCGTACACCTTTTCCCCTCCCCGGTTGATCATGTCCTTGGCCCGGTCGAGTATGGTGACCAGCCCGTCCCGGTCGATCCGCACGATGTCCCCGGTTGCCAGCCACCCGTCACGGATCGCCTCCCGGCTTTTGTCGGGCGCGCCGTAATACCCCTTTACGATGTGGGGCCCCTTGAGGAAAAGCTCCCCTACTTCCCCGGGGGGAAGCACCTCCCCGGACGGACCCCGGGTCTGCGCCTCCGACCCGGGAACGGGGAGTCCGACCGAGTCCGAACGGGACAAGGCCAACCGGGGGGGGAGCACCGTGCCCAGGGAGGAGCATTCCGTGAGGCCGTAGCAGTTGAACAGTTCCGCCGGAAGGATCCTTCGGATCGCGCGTATCGTCTCCGGATCCATCGGCGCGCCGCCGTACGCGGCGATGCGCACGGAGGACAAATCGTATTCGCCGAGGTCGTCCCGCAGGGTGATCAGTTTGTAGATGGCGGGGACAAAAAAAAGCGCCGTTACCCGGTATCGGGAAATCAGCGCAAGCATTTCCCCGGTGTTGTATTCCCGCTGGAGGACCACAGAGGCGCCGCAGGCAAGGAGCGCAACGAGCTGGGAGTCAAGGGCGGTGACGTGGAACAGGGGGAGGTTGATGAGCCCCGTGTCCTCCTCCCGGTATCCCAGCGTGGCCCGGCACGAGTCGACGTTGAACAAGGTATTGCGGTGCGAGATCATCGCCCCCTTGGGAAACCCGGTCGTCCCCGACGTGTACAGGAGGACCGCCACGTCATCGGGTCCACCCTGCTCCGGGGCGGGGGACGCTTCCCGGTCCATGGCCCCCCGGAAGGAAACCGCCTCCTTGTCCTCCCCGTCGATCAGCACCCAGGTGGAAATTCTTGCGCAATCCTCCCGGGGGAAAATTTTTTCGAACTGTTCCCTCGTCGTGACCAGCGCGGAGACGGAGCAGTCCGACAGGATGTACCCGACTTCCGGGGGGGACAGCCGGTAGTTGACGGGAACGGCGACGGCGGATGCCGAAATCGCCCCGAAATAGGAGATGACGAACTCCGGCACGTTCGGGAGAAGAATCGCGATCCTCTCCCCCTGGCCGATCCCGCGCAACTTGAGGAACGCGGAAAAACGGCGGGAGTCCTCCTCCAGTTCAGCGTACGTCATCTCTCCGTCCGGGGGAAAACGAAGGGCGACCTTCCCCCCTCTTTCGCGTCGGTGGTAAGGGAGAATCTCCGCGATCGATGAAAAGACCGGGGGAACCGGATCATTTTCCGGATTCATCGTCAATCCCCCTTGAATGGACAAGCGTTATGGATACGATACCACACCGGTTCCCCGCCTTTTCCCGGCCTGAAAATGACCCGGTTTCTCCAGGGGGTCGCGAATGCCCGTAACAGGCGGCGTCCCCTTACCCCTCCCACCGGTCCCGGTGGATCCGTGACCGGTCGAACCGTTCCTCCTCCGGTTTCCGCGCTGCAGGAAAACCGATGGGAACAAGCGCCAGGGGAACGACGTGCTCCGGGAGCCCGGCAAGCTTCCGGAATGCCGCGACCCGGTCTTCCCGGGGAAAGATTCCGAGCCACACGGCCCCAAGGCCCTTGGCGTGGGCTGCCAGCAGGATGTTCTGCGTCGCCGCGGAGCAGTCCTGCACCCAGAACCCCGCATGTTTCTCCAAGTGCAGGTCGCCGCACACCAGAACGGCCACGGGGGCGTCCGGCACCATTCTGGCGTGCGGGTGAAACCGGGGGACCTCCCGCAAGGTGGCGCGGTCGGTGATGACCACGAATTGCCACGGCTGCTCGTTTCCCGCGGACGGAGCCTGCATGGCGGCCCGCAGGATCTCCTCGGTCACCGGTTCCGGAACGCTCTCCCCCGTGTAACGGCGGATGCTCCTCCGGGTAAGAATGGCCTCCATGGTCTCCATCGGGTTTCCCTCCCGGGGCGTCCGCCGCGTCACCAGATCGTCCACCCGCCGTCCACATAAATCGTCTGCCCCGTGATGAAATCGGACGCCCGGGAGGCCAGGAAGATCACCGTCCCCTCGAGTTCTTCCGGCTGCCCCCATCGTCCCATGGGCGTCCTCTCGTTGATGAACCGGAACCGGTCCGGGTCGTCCCGCAAGGCTGCGACGAGCGGGGTCTCGAAATACGTCGGGCCGATCGCGTTCACGTTGATGTTATGCTTTGCCCATTCGATCGCCATCACCTTGGTCATCTGGACGACGCCCCCCTTGCTGGAGGCGTATGCCACCAGGTTGTCCAGTGCGACCGTGCCCATGATGGAAGCGATGTTGATGATCTTTCCCTTGCTTCGCGCGATCATGTGGGGAGCTACCGCCTGGGCCACCAGGAAGTACCCTTTGAGGTTGGTGTCGAGAACCAGGTCCCACTCCGTTTCCGCGAGCTGCGTCACGGGCTTGCGGACATTCACCCCGGCGTTGTTCACCAGAATGTCGATCTTCCCGAAATCCTTGATAATGGAGGAAACCGACTCCTGGATGCTTGCGCGGGAAAGGACATCCATCCGGTAGATCCTCACCGTCACCCCGTGCGATCCGGCCTCCGCCCTCCCTTTTTCCAGCTCCCCCGGACTTCGTGCGCACAGGGCCAGGTCCGCGCCCGCCTTGGCGAGCCCCATGGCCATCGCTTTTCCCAGGCCCTTGGAGGCCCCGGTCACCAGCACCACTTTCCCCCTGATGTCGAACAGATTCATTCTCCTCTCCTTGCCTTCCCGGCTACACCACAAGGTACTTGCGGATGATCTCCTCGTCGTTCCAGATGGCTTCCATCTCTCCCTCGTGCTGCACCAGGCCCTTCTCGAGAATGTACCCCCGGTTGCACACCTTCCTGCAGAACTTGAGGTTCTGGTCCGCCAACAGAATGGTGACCCCCTGTGCACGGATCCTCCCCAGGACCTCGATCAGGTTCGCCACGATGAGAGGAGCCAGACCCTCCGACGGCTCGTCCAGCAGAATGAGGGAAGGGTTCGCCATGAGGGCGCGGCCGACGGCCAGCATCTTCTTCTCGCCCCCGGAAAGGTTGATCCCCTTCGACCCCAACCGATCCCCGAGCGCCGGGAAGAGCTCGATGACCCGGGCCTGGTTCCAGTACCCCTCCCGGGGCGAAAGACGGCGGGCGATCTCGAGGTTTTCCTCCGCGGTCAGGTCGGGAAAGATCCGGTAGTCGTCGGGAACGTAGGCGACGCCCATTCGCGCGATCTCGTACGGGGGGGGACCGCAGATCTCCTTTCCCTGGAACCGTATCGATCCCCTGGCCGGCGGTGATAGACCGATGATTGATCGCAGGGTCGTCGTCTTTCCCATCCCGTTTCTCCCGAGGAGGGCGACGACCTCCCCTTCCTTCACGGACAGGGAGACGTCCTGGAGGATGTGGCTGGTGCCGTAATAGGTGTCGATGCGGGAAACTTCGAGGATCATCCTTTCAGTCCCCCTCGTCGTAGCGGAAGATGTCGGAGACCTCGTCCCCGAGATAGACCTCTTTCACCGTCTTGTCGTTCTTGATCTCCCCGGGGGGGCCGTCCCCGATGATGACGCCGCGGTGCAGCACGATGATCCGCTCGGACAGGGCAAAGACGACGTCCATGTCGTGCTCGACGACCACGAAGGTGGTTCGCCCCTCGCGGGCCAGCCGCCGGATATCCTCCAGAAGTCGCGACCGTTCCACGGGGTTCATCCCCGCGGTCGGTTCGTCCAGGAACAGCAGGGTCGGCCCGGCAGCCAGGGCCACGCCCACCTCGAGGAGGCGCTGGTCGCCGTGCGAGAGGGCGCTGGCCAGGGTGTCGCGCTCCGCGGAAAGCCCGACCCTTGCAAGGATCGCCTCCACCTCCCGGCGTGCATACTTCTCCGAAGAAATGTTCGCAAACGGTCTCCACGACCGCCCGGTGAGGGCCAGGATCGGGATCAGGACGTTCTGGGACACCGATAGCTGGGGAAATACGTTCACGATCTGGAACGACCGGCAGATTCCCCGGCGGACCCTTGCATGGACGGGAAGACGGGTGATCTCCATCCCCTGGAAGAAGATCCTCCCCGCCTGGACGGGAAGATCCCCGGTGACCAGGTTGATCAGGGTGGACTTGCCCGCCCCGTTCGGGCCGATGATGGAGGTGAGCACCCCCTCCTCGATCGTGAGGTCGAGGTTGTCGGCCGTGCAGATCATCCCGAAATGGTTGGAGAGTTTCTGTGTCGTGAGAAGCGCCTTCCCCATCCCTATTCTCCCCCTCCCGCCTGCGGCCGGCGCACGAGGTGCTGAATCGCACCAACGACGCCTCCCCGGAACCCCAGGATGATGATCAGAAGGACGATCCCGAACCAGAGCATCCAGTTCTCGGTGAATCTCTGGATGATCTCCCTCATGGCGACGAAAATCAGGCTCCCCGCAAGCGGGCCGGTGAGCGTGTGGAGGCCGCCCAACAGACTCACCAGGACCGGATCGGCCGAGTGCGTCCAGTGGGCCATGAACGGCCGGGCGTTGCTTTCCAGCATCGCCTCGAGGGACCCGGCCAGCCCCGCAAAGGCGCCGCTCAGCACGAAAACGGCCAGGCGGTACCTCCTCACGGAAACGCCGGCGAATTCCGTTCTTCGTGCGTTTTCCCGGATCCCGGCGAGCACGAGCCCGAAGGGGGAGTTCCGGATCCGGTGGACGACCCGCACGGAAAGGACGAAGAAGAAGAGGACGAGATAATAGTACTGGGCGTCCTTCCCGATCGGGATCTTCCCCAGGCCGAAGAAGGTGATCGGGTCCCGCATGATCCCCACCAGCCCGTCGTCCCCGCCGGTGATCTCGCGTGCGTTCCAGATGAGCGAAAACACCATCATCCCGAAGGCGAGCGTCAGCATGGCGAAGTAGATCTCCGTGTGCCGCACGCAGAAAAATCCGATGAGGAGAGCGAGAACGGCGGCCGCCAGGATGCCCGCCGCGATTCCCAGGAGGGGATGGGGGGACAGGTGAAGCCAGAAGAAGCCCATGCCGTAGGCCCCGGCCGCGTAGAACGCCCCGTGGCCGAAGGAGAGAAGCCCCGTCTGTCCCAGCAAAAGGTTGTACCCCACCGCGAAAATTCCGAGGAGCATGACGCGCATGGCGAGATACACGGTGAATCGGCCGGACACAAGCGGTAGGGCGACCAGCACCGCGAGGGAAACCAGGACGAGCGCCGCGGACAGGGGTTTGTTCTTCATCGTTTCACCGGGCCTCGCCGAAGAGTCCCTGCGGCCGCCACAGGAGAACGGCGGCCATCAGGATGAAGATGAGGAACATGTCGAAGGCCGGAAAGTACCGCGTTCCGAACGCGGAAAGCACCCCGATGATCAGCGCACCCAGGAATGCTCCTTTCAGGCTCCCCAGCCCCCCGATGACGGCGACGATGAACGCCTCGATGATGATCGTATCTCCCATCCCCGGCGTCAGGAGCCCAACGTACGGGACGGCCAGTCCCCCGCCGACCGCCCCGAGCCAGCAGCCGAATACGAAGACCGCCGTGAACAGGAGGGGGACCCGTACCCCAAGCGCGGACGCCATTTCGCGGTCGGAGGAGGCCGCGCGGATGATCCTCCCCCACCAGGTCCTCTCGAGAAATAGCCACAAACCGATGGCCACCAGCGGTCCCACGGCGATGATGAAAAGGCTGTAGACGGGGAATTTCCTTCCCGCGATCGGAACCGACCCCCCGAAGATGTCCAGGCCGGGAGGGGACAGGGAGCCCGCCCCCCAGGCGATCTTGACCAGATTGTCGAAAATGAGGACGAAGGCGAACGTCAGAAGAAGCTGGTAGGGCAATGCGAGATGGTACACGCGCCGCAGGAAGAACCGTTCCACGACGTATCCGACGGCGCACACGAACAGGGGCCCCAGAAGGAGCCCGATCCAGAAATTCGCCCCGAGGTAGCGCAGCACGGTGAAGCAGAAGTAGGCGCCCAGCATGTAGAAGCTGCCGTGGGCAAAGTTTAAGACCCCCAGCACGCCGAAGATCAGCGTCAGGCCGCTGGCCACCAGCCAGATGAACATCCCCGACGAGAGTCCCGCCAGGCAGACGTGAACGACGGATTGCACCGGTTGTATCTCCCGCCCGATAAAGAGATGAAGTGCATCCGGCGGCCCGGCATCCCGCGCCGCCGGATTCCTACATCGCCAATCAGAAGGGAGGTTTTGTCCCGGCCCCTTCAAACGGCGGCCGGTTGAAACACTCCTTTGCGGGGATGAGTTTCTGCTCGCCCATCACCTTGAACGGGAATTTGGGATCGGATACGGTCTTTCCCCACGGAACGTCATACATGGCCTGGTGGTCTTCCTTCCGGAACACGCGATGCCCGGCGGGGGAGTCCATCTTCATTCCCTCCAGGGACTGGATCACGTCCTTCGTCTCCTTGGAGCCGGCTTTTTCCACTGCCGTCTTGATCGCGTAGATGGCGGAGTACCCCGTCTCGGAGACGTACGCGGGGTAATGCTTCCACCGCTTCCGGAACCTTGCCACCCACTCGCTGTTCGTCTTGTTGTCGGGATACCGGAAGAAGTACCGGCCGGAGATCCAGATATTATCCGGCATCTCCTTCCCCAGCCCTTCCAGAACGTCCATCGCTGCGCCGACGGGGAACATGACGTGCTTGACCTTCTCGAACAGGCCGGCCTCCTTCGCCTGCTTGACGAACGTGATAAGTTCTCCCGCCCACTCCGTGGAATACAGCCCGTCGGGATTGGCGTCCATGATCGTGTTGATATGGGAGCGGAAGTCCGTGGTGCCGAACGGAGCGAACGACTCGGCGATGAAGGAGACGCCGGGTTTGAGTTTTCCGAGGGTGTCCTGGAACATCTTCCAGCAGGTGAACCCGTATTCGTACTTGGGGCTGATCGTCGCCCATTTCACGGCGGGAAGGTCTTTGGCCACAAACGCCCCCGCATTCCCGTCCTGATAGGTAGGGGTCGAAATCCGGAAGATCTGCTTGATCCCCTTCTTGAACACCATATCCTCGGTCAGTTTCTCCGTGGCGGCATGCGTGATGATGATGACACGATCGAGCCGTTCGATGACCGGCGCGATGGCCAGGGACTGCCCCGAGGAATCGATGCCCGCCAGGAAATCGGCCCCCCAGCTGTCCACGAAATACCGGCAGTTCTCGATCGCCGTGTCCCCTTTGGTGGTGGAATCCCGGAACTCCATCTCCACCTTCTGGCCGGCGATCCCTCCGCCCGCGTTGATCTCCTCGACCGCCATCTCCGCGCCGTACTTGTGGAATTGTCCGTACCCGGCCAGGGTTCCCGACAAGATCGCCTGGTACCCGATCTTGATGGGCCCCTTGATCTTGGGCGTCGCGGCCCACACACCGTTGGGGAACGCCAGACTCCCCATCGAGCCCGCCGCGAGAATGGAACCGGTCGTACCCGTCAGCTTGAGAAATTCCCGACGATTGATTCCCTTTCTACCCATGGCTCCCTCCTTCCGTTGAGGGTTGATTCCGAATTACCCCAAGGGATAACGTCCTGCCGTGGATTGATCGGATTGTACCCGCATCATAGCATTCCCCCCGTGCTGTTGCCGACGGGTTCATGAAACCGCGTCGATCCCCGTGAGATCCTTCCCCAGGACCAGGGTGTGGATCTCGTACGTCCCTTCGTAGGTGTCCACGGACTCCAGGTTGCACATGTGCCGCATCACCTGGTACTCGTCCGAGATGCCGTTCGCCCCCAGCATCCCTCGCGCAGTCCGGGCGATTTCGAGCGCCATACGAACATTGTTGCGCTTTGCGAGGCTGACCTGCTGGGAGCGCATCGCGCCGGCATCCTTGAGTCGCCCCAGTTTCAGCGCCAGAAGCTGTCCCATCGTGATCTGCGTAATCATGTCGGCGAGCTTTGCCTGGGTCAGCTGGAATGACGCGAGCCGGCGGCCGAACATCTTCCGCTCGAGCGTGTAGGAGAGCGCCTCGTCGAAACAGGCCATCGCCGCCCCGACAGCCCCCCACGCGATCCCGTAGCGCGCCTGGGTCAGGCACATCAACGGTCCCTTCAAGCCCTCGATCCCGGGGAGGAGATTCCCGGCCGGAACGCGGGCATCCTCGAACACCAGCTCCGAGGTGATGGATGCGCGCAGCGACAGCTTCGACAGAATCTCCGGGGACGAAAAACCCGGGGTTCCCTTCTCCACCAGGAATCCCCTCACGACGCCGTCCAGTTTCGCCCACACCACGGCGACGTCGGCTGCCGTTCCGTTCGTAATCCACATCTTCGTCCCGTTGAGAACGTACCCTTTTCCGTCCCTGACGGCCCGGGTCCTCATCCCGCCGGGGTCGGACCCGTGATCCGGTTCCGTAAGGCCGAAACAGCCGATCGCTTTCCCGGCGCCGAGCGGCGGCAGCCACCGCTCCTTCTGCTCCTCGCTGCCAAAGGTGTGGATCGGGTACATGACGAGCGCACCCTGGACCGATGCGAGGCTGCGCAGCCCCGAATCTCCACGCTCCAGCTCCTGCATCACGAGCCCGTATGACACGCTGTCGATCCCGGGGAGGCCGAACCCTTCCAGGTTCGCCCCGAGCAGTCCCATCTCCCCCAGTTTCGGAACCAGGTGCAGGGGGAAGGTCCCGGCGCGGTAGTGGTCCCGCACGATCGGCAGAAACTCGCGATCCACGAATTGCCGGACAGCGTCCCGGATCATGCGCGATTCGCCGCTCAGATCCCCCTCGATGCCGTAGTAATCGATTCCCTTGAACATCCCCTTCCTCCCCCCGGTTGATCGGCCCCCTTCGACGGACGGTTACGGTGCCCCGGCCAAACCGGATCCGGCCTCT
>JBAUKK010000336.1:0-4042 GCA_049577645.1 Candidatus Deferrimicrobiaceae bacterium | reverse complement strand
ATCCACATCTCGCTTTTCCCCGCGGCAAGAGTAAGCCCCTCCCAGAGAGTCCGCCCCCGCGAGACGGCGCCGACGCAAAACGCCTCAATCATCTTCCGTAGCGTCCTGCACCCGCGATTCGAAAGCTCCGGAGAAAAGGTTGCGGATCTCGTCGAGGTGCTGCACCTTCATCCGCTCGCGGAGGGATTCTTCCCAGCCCGACTGGGAGAGCATGTCGTCGTATGGCGTGCGGACAGCGGACAAGATCACTCCGCCGAGGAAGATGTGGGTGATGATCGTCGGGTTTTCCCGCCCGCCGTCCTCCGTCTGGATGTGGTAGGTTTTCCCCTTGAACTTGATGTTATGGTTGAACCCCGAAAGCATCCGGAACTGTGATGAGCTCATCCCGTTTCACTCTCCCAAGATTTCTCGATTGGTTCCTGTACCGAGCGGGCCGTTCCCTTCATCCTCCCCGCGCATATTGCGGGATGCAAGGGGGAAGTTGCGGCCGGTCAGAGCGTCACCTTTTCCACGGCGTCCATCCCCGCCCCGTAGAACGACTCGCCCACGCTCCGGAAGTGCTCCGGATCGTCGGTGACCAGGAAGGACACACCGGGACTGCCGCCTACCCGCTTCCGCCCCGCGTCCGACAGGAGGATGTCCACGACACGCGCCGCTTCCTCCCCTGAGTCGATCAGCACCGTAGGCTCCCCCAGGAATTCCCGGATCAGGGTCTTGAGCACCGGATAGTGCGTGCACCCGAGGATCAGGGCGTCCGGCGGTTCCGACCGGAACGGCGCGAGGTATTCGGCGATCACGGCGCGCGTCACGGGCGTATCGACCCATCCTTCCTCGGTAAGAGCGACGAGGAGGGGGCACGGCCTGCTCACGACACGGGCGGCAGGGACCGCGGAGCGCAGCGCCTTTTCGTATGCCCCCGACCGGATCGTGCCGGCGGTTCCGATCACCCCGACACCGTCCCGTTTCGGAAGGGAGGCGACGCGGCGCACGCACGGGTCCACCATCCCCACGACGGGAATCTTGTAGATCTTCCGCAGCACGGGAAGGGCCAGCGACGAGGCCGTGTTGCACGCCGCCACGAGCATCTTGATGTCGTGCTGCGTGATGAGGTAGTTGGCGATCTCGATGGAATACCGCGTGACGGTCTCCCGGGACTTCGTCCCGTAGGGAACCCGGGCCGTGTCGCCGACGTACAGGAAACGCTCCCCGGGAAGCGAGCGCGCCAGCTCCCGAAGCACGGTCAGTCCGCCCACCCCCGAATCGAACACCCCGACGGGCCGGTCCACGTCCTCTCCTAATCCTTTGATTTTCCTACCTTAAGACGCTATCGTATCCTTGTCAACCGAACGCCCGGGTAAGGGGGTGCGCCGTGCGGGAAATCATCGACTTTTTGATCAACGCGCAAGTGATCGAATTTTTGAGCGATCCCCGGGTCATGTTCGCCGCGGGGGCGCTCTTTCTCCTCTCCCTTGCTCTGAAGTGGAGAGTCGTGGCGATCACTCTCTTCGCGGTGGCGGCCCTGGTGGCCGTCGCGCGCTATTCGAAACTCGCCGAGGGAAAGGCGGCGATGGACACGAACATGCTGGTGTTCGCCATCGGCTCCTTCCTGGTCATCGTCGTCGTCATCTATTTCCTTTTCATCCGAGGGGACTGACATCGCGCGCGTAGGCTTCACCACGACGATCCCGGTCGAGGTCCTGTTTGCCGGCGGGCACACTCCCGTAGACCTCAACAACCTCTTCATCGCCTCCCCGAGACCTGCCGAGTTTGTGCGACTCGCCGAATCCGACGGCTTCCCCCGGAACAGCTGCGGATGGGTCAAGGGAATCTACGGCGTGGCGCGTCGGCACGGCGTGACGGACGTGATCGGCGTGGCCCAGGGCGATTGCAGCTTCACCCAGGCGCTCATGGAGGTCCTCCAGTACCGGGGGGTTACGATCACCCCCTTCTCCTTCCCGTACGACCGGGACCATCGGACGATCTCCCTCGAGATCCGCAAACTGGCCCGTCGGTTCGGAACGACGGTCGCGCGGGCGGGAGGGTGGAAACGAAAACTGGACGCCGTCCGCCGGGCGGCCCACGAGATCGATCGCCTGACCTGGGAGGAGGGGAAGGTCACCGGAGAGGAGAACCATTTCTGGCTGGTCAGCTGCTCGGATTTCGAGGGGGATCCCGAGGAGTACGAGCGGAAGGCCCTCGCGTTCCTTGCCGTTGCGCGGCAGCGGCCGCCGCGTCGCGACCTGATCCCGATCGCCTTCGTCGGCGTGCCTCCCATCACCTCCGGCCTGCACGCCTTCTTCGAGGAGGAGGGGGGACGTGCGGTGCTGAACGAGGTGCAGCGGCAGTTCGCGATGCCCAATGCCACGCGGACGCTCACCGAGCAGTACCGGGAATACACGTACCCCTACTCCTTCTTCGAGCGTCTGGCCGACATCCGCCAGGAAACGGCGCGGCGGGGCGTGCGCGGGGTCGTCCATTACGTCCAGTCGTTCTGCTTCCGCCAGATCGAGGACATCCTGCTCCGGGAGGAGATCGGCCTCCCGGTCCTTACGCTGGAAGGAGACGAGCCGGGCCCCCCGGACGGGCGGACGAAGATCCGGATCCAGGCCTTCCTCGAGATGCTAAGGGACGGTCCCGGTTCCGGGGAAGCTACCAGACGCCGGTCTTAATATACTCGTGCATCGCGTCCGCCGCTTTTCGGCCCGCGCCCATGGCGAGGATGACGGTGGCGGCCCCGATCACGATGTCGCCGCCGGCGAACACCCCCGTCTTGCTCGTCTTGCCGGTCTCCTGGTCGGCCAGGATGTTCCCCCACTTGTTCGTGTCGAGGCCCGGGGTGGTGGCGGGGACCAGGGGGTTGGCCCCGTTGCCGATCGACATGACGACCATGTCCACCGCGAGGCGGAACTCCGATCCCTTGACGGGCACGGGGCGGCGGCGGCCCGACGCGTCCGGCTCGCCCAGCTCCATCCTCTGGCACTCGGCCTCTGTGACCCACGCCTCCTCGTTCCCGAGGAACCGGAGGGGGTTGGTAAGGAGGTGAAACTCGATCCCCTCCTCCTCGGCGTGGTGGATCTCCTCGATGCGGGCGGGCATCTCCTTCTTCGATCGCCGGTAGACGACGTAGACCTTTTCCGCGCCCATCCGCAGGGCCGTGCGGGCGGCGTCCATCGCCACGTTCCCCCCGCCGACCACCGCTACGTGCTTGCCCTTCGTCACCGGCGTGTCGGCCTCGGGAAACAGATAGGCCTTCATCAGGTTGGAGCGGGTCAGGTACTCGTTGGCCGAATAGATCCCGTTCAGGTTCTCCCCGGGGATGTTCATGAAGTATGGAAGCCCCGCGCCGGTCCCGATGAAGCAGGCATGGAACCCCTCCTCCTCCAGGAGTTCGTCGATCGTGATCGTCTTGCCGATGACGACGTCGCACTCGAGCTTGGCGCCGAGGCTGCAGATGTAATCCACTTCCGCCTGCACGATGTCCTTCGGGAGCCGGAATTCCGGGATCCCGTACATGAGCACGCCGCCCGGCTTGTGCAGGGCCTCGAAGATGGTGACGTCATGCCCCTTCTGGACGAGGTCCCCCGCAACCGTCAGGCCCGCCGGGCCGGCCCCGACGACCGCGACGCGCTTCCCCGTGGGGGGGGCGGCCTCGGGGACCACCACGTTGCCGGTGACCCGCTCGAAGTCCGCGACGAACCGCTCCAGGCGGCCGATGGCGACCGGCTCGCCCTTCTTGCTCAAGACGCACGGCATCTCGCACTGCTCCTCCTGGGGACAGACGCGGCCGCACACCGCGGGGAGCGTGTTGTCCTCCTTGATCTTCCGGGCGGCCTCGATGAACTTTCCCTGACGGACGAGGTCGATGAACTCGGGGATCTTGATGTTGACCGGGCACCCCTTTACGCACGCCGGGTTCTTGCACTGGATGCAGCGGGTCGCCTCCATGATGGCCAGGTCGGGGGTGAGGCCGAAGGGGACTTCCCGGAAGTTGCTCCTCCTCACTTCCGGGGGCTGCTCCGGCATCGGCTGCCGGGGGATGCTG
>JBAUKK010000335.1:0-7191 GCA_049577645.1 Candidatus Deferrimicrobiaceae bacterium | reverse complement strand
GATCAGCCCTCTGCCGTGGCATCCGGGTCCGTCGTTCACGTTGCCTACATCGGGGCGGACAACACGGCCGGTCCCTTCCGCCTGTACTACGCGGCGATCAACGGAGATTCCGATTTCACCAATCTGTCCCTCTCCCGGACCACGGCCGGGTTCCTGGTCACTCCGCCCACCGCCGTCGACAACACGGCTCCGGGAAACGACGCCTACGTGGACGCGCGGCACCCCCGGATCGCCATCCGGTCCGCCACCGAAGCGGTGATCCTGTTTCAGGCCAAGACGGCCGCCTCTCCGGACCCCGCCTATGCCCTGTATCTGGCCCGGCTCACGCTGGAAAGCGGCGCGGTGGTGAACCAGTCCGTGCGGATCGTGACGGGACTCAGCGGATTCACCGAGGATGTCTCGTTTGCGCTGGTCACCTCGGACGACACCGCGCGGGTCGCCTATGCCGGCAGGCCGGGGATCTCGGGAGATTTCAACGTGTACTACGCGAGGATCTCCCTGGATACCGCAGGCGTGACGGGTTCTCCCGGAACGCCTCTTCTCCTTTCCTCCGTCGCCGGCAGTTCCGGCTTCCGCCCGCTTCCCAGCCTGCGACTCGACAGCGCGAACCGCGCCCACATTGCCTGGGCCGCGAACAGCGACTCCGCAACCGCAAACGGGGTCTATTACGCGCTGGTGAAAGAGACGGACGGAGTGGACACCGTCGCGATCGCGGCGACGGAGGTTCTCGGCCGGTCCCGGAAGTGGGGGCACCCGAACCTCCTCGTCTCCACGACGAGCTCTATCATCATCGTGGCTGCCGACGAGTCCCTGCCGGGGATCGCCGGGAACATCGGCCTGGTGAACATCAACCCCGACGCCGACGACCAGGACGGAAGCCCTGTCCAGGTGACGACCGACACCAATTTCCTCCTCACCCCGCCGGGGGAGGCGATTCTTCCCGACAGCTTCAATGTCTTCCGTCCCGAGGCGTTTTTCGACGGCCTCGCGCAGATCCATATCACCGGGTACGGCACCGGCGGGACGAGATCCACCTACCACGGCTTCAAGCTCGCAAGCGCTTTCCCGTATGCGCAATTCGTGAAGATCCCCGCCACGGTGGGCCGGGACTCGTCCGAGTTCCCCGTCTCCCTCGCCGGGGACTACACCCGCGCCGCCTTCGGTTTCCTGGCCGGGGGAAAGGTCGTCATCTTCTGGTCCGGCGAGGTTTCGGGGACGGGAAACCGGAACCTCGACGTGACCGCCCTGGCCACGGTGAGCGCGATACCGGTCGATGAATCCGGGTGCACGGTTGTGTCCGACTCCGGCGGGGACGAAACGGTTCGGATCGCGGATGTCCTGCTCCTTGTCCTCCCCCTGGCCGTGCTGGGGATTCGACGCGCGCGGAAGGCGATCATTCGGTGAGTAGGCGTTTTGCCCCGGGCCGCTGGCTGTTGCTGGCCCCGGGCGCCCTCCTGTTCCTTCTCGTCTTCGTCTCCGTGCTTACCTATACCCTTCCGGGCGACGTTATCCTCTCTTCCGCCCGCCCTTCCCTTGCCCGGGCAGGGCTTACGATCTCATCGGAGTCCGCGCACACGGAATTTCCCCTGGCCTTCCGTATGGACAACGCGGCCATCGGCCGCCCCGGCGGTCCCATGCTCCTGCTGGACACGGTCCGGGCCAGCTGGGAGTGGACCGGCCTGCTCCGGTGGCTTCCGTTTCACGTTACCGTCTCGAAGGGAAACGCCACGGCGGAGGTTCGCACCTCCCCGCGGTTCTGGAACCCGGGCAATGGGCGGCTCTCCCTCGCATCCCTCTCCGGCGAGGACCTGTCCCCCCTGATTCCGGTCTCCGCCTCCGGGGCGGGATTCGATCTGGATACCGCCGGCGTACGCTGGAAACGTACGGCGTCGGGGAAAATGACCGGAACGGGAACGGGACGGTTCGCCTGGGTCCGCGTGCCGATTCCCGAGCCGTCCTCGCCCATCCGGGAGGCGCTGCTCCGTGATGTCACGATCCTGTTCGCGTTGCGGGAAGGATCGCTGATCGTCTCCTCGTTCACGGGAACGTACGAGGGTGCCCGGGTCGAGGGGACCGGCGAGATCGCGGGGGTCTTCACTCCCTCCCGGTCGGCGATCACGTTTCACCTGAAAATCGAGAATCCCCTCGAGGGGAAGGTTGCCGCCATATTTGACCTGCTGTCGAAAAACGCCAAGAATGCTAATCTGAGAATTACGGGCACGCTCCTGTCTCCGAGGGGCGAGTTCCGGTTCTTCTAAAGGAAAGGACGCATGAAAAGCCTGGGCATTTCCATCGGGCGCAACACCCTCTCCGCGGTCCTGTGGGAACATACCCTCTTCTCCTCGGGGATGGAAGGAGCCTGCGCCGTACCGTGCGAAGAGCCGTACGGAGGTCCCGAAGATATCGCCCGTCTCGCGGAGGAGGTCCGCAAGATCGCCGGCCCGGGCGGGTTACCCCCCGCCGTTCTGTCCCTCCCTCCCGCATGGACTTTCCTGCGCCGCGTATCGCTGCCCGTTTCCGACCTCCCGCGCGCAAAGAAGATGCACATCGCGGACCTCGAGGGGAATCTCCCGATCGAGGACGAGGAGATCCTCTCCGACGTCCTTCCTTCCCCCCCGGGGGAGACGGGGATGTTCTTCGCCATTTCCGCCCGCCGCTCCGTCGTGGAGAAAACGGTGGCCGCCTTCACCGCCGCCGGGTTCCGCCCGGACCGGGCGATCACCGACCACGTGTCCCTCCTTTGCGCCGTCCTCTCCACCCAGAGCCGATTCTCCGGCCTGGTCTTTTCCGACCGGAACGACATCGTCGCCCTGCGGCTGTCCGGGGGCGCCATCGCGGCGGCCCGCCAGTTCCCCGAGACGATCTCGGCAAACCCGGAAGAGCTGGAGGGCGGGATTCGGGAGATCCTGGGCTCCGACACGTTCGGTTCCCCGCCGCCTGCCATCCTGCTGGGAAATCTTCCCCCATCCCTTGCGGATATCGTCCCTCACGCGGACCCCTTCGTTATGCCCGCCGAGGCGGAGAACGCCTCGCCGTTTGCCTACGGCGCGGCACTTGCCCCCTTCTACGGCAAGGAGACGGGAGGGTTCTCCCTTCGCACCTCGGCGGAAGCCGAATCGGAAAGAGCGAGGCGCCGGTTCCGGCTCCGCGTCGTGGTCGTCGCGGCGGTGATCGCCGTCCTCGCCGCTTCGGTCTCTCTCGGGATCGCGCGGTGGTCCGAGGGGAAAAAAGTCTCCCGGATCCGGGCCGAGATCCGGAAGGAATTCACGGAGGCGGTCCCCGGAGTGAAGGTGGTCGTCCAGGAGACGGCGCAGATCCGGGAGAAGATCCTTTCGCTTTCCCGGCAGAGCAAGGAGCTCGGGACCGACTTCCCGGAGGCGACCTTCATGCTGGGATTGGTATCCCGGGCCCTCCCGGAAGGGGGAAGCATCTCCGTCCGGGAAGTCTCGTTCGACTCCGGCCGCCTGCAGATCGCCGGCGACGCGGGGTCCGCCCAGCAGGTCGAGGCGTTCCGTACCGCACTCGTCACCGCCTTCGGTCCGAAGACGAACGTGAACGTCCAGGAATCCGAGGGGAGCGCGCGGGGCGGCAACCTGCGGTACACGATTCTCATCGAGAAAGGGGCGAACGGCCGTGTTTCGTAGCCGGGAAAAGGTCGTCCTTGCCCTGGGCGCGGCCGCGGCGGCCCTGATTTTGCTCCTCTCCTTCGTGGTGATCCCCGGAATCTCCCGTGTCCGTTCGCTGTCGCGGGCGTCGGTGGTGGCCGAGAAGGACCTGGCGGACCTGCGGAGGATGCGCCCCGAACTGATGAGTCTGGACCGGGAGGTGCGCCGGAAGATGGCGGTGGTAACCGCTGCCGCCAACTCGTCCGAGTCTCCCCTGGCCCGACTGACTGCGGAAATCCAGCAGGCCGGGCTGCCCCAGTCGGCGTTCAGCCTCAAATCCGCCGGTCCCCGGAACGGGGAATACGTCTCCGAAGAAGCGTTCGATCTCAAGGTGGAGAACCTGACCTATCTGGAGGCGATCCGGCTCCTCAGCCGGATGGAGGACGGACCGCTGCCCCTCGTCGTCCGGTCCGCAAACATGAAAAGCCGGTACGACGACAGCAAGTACCTCGACGCCACCCTGCGCATCGGGTTTCTCCTTCCTGTGAACCGATGACCCGACGGATTTTTTCCCTCGCACTCCTCCTTTTGTTGCTTCTGCCCGCCTGCCGGGAAGACCGGCCGCGGCCGCAGCTCACCCAGGAAGAGGAGGCGATTCTGAAGGAAAAGGGGGACGAAAAGATCGGACTGATCATCCGGGAGAACCTGCCGGCGCTCTTCGCCGGCCTGGTCGTCTTCCGGTCCGACGTGTTTCTCTTCCAGTCGGAGATGCTCGACCGGCTTGAGCTGTCGGTGCTGGACTCGTTCGGAAACGCCGCCATCGTCCTGCTCAATTCCCCCGACATCCCTCCGCTACTGAAAGAACCGTCCGTGAGGAAAGTCTACTACCTCTGCCGGCAGGGGCCCCTCGCCCGGATCCATCCCGCATTCCTGATGGGGATTCTTAAGCAGTTCGGCGAGGGGAAGGAGACCGAGACAGCGCACTTTCTCGTCCGGTTCCGGGATCCGCCGCAGGAAAAGGAGGAGAAATTCCTGGAAGCGGCCGGATTCACGATCTCCTCGCGCGCCGGGCTCGTCTGGTCGCTGACCGGCCCCCTCACCTCCCTGCCGCGCCTCTTGGAGGACGATCGAATACTTTTCTACGAAGGCGCATCTAAAGCCCGGACGATGTGACGCGCCGGAAAGATACCGATTTGTATTTCAAACCCCGTCCGAGACATATCCTTTTTCTTATCGTCATTCTCTTTGGGGCGGCGTCCCTTTCCGGCGTGGACGTGGCCCCCGACCTGCGAAAGATCGATCCGCTTATGCTGGCAACCGACGAGTCGGCCGTGGTCGCAGCGCAAGGCAAGGTCATGCGCGCAAGTGGACGGCTGTCATCCCTTCCGCGAGTCTTCGTGCACCTCCGGGGCGCGGAACAGGCATTTCCGGCAAAAATCGAGGCATTGGGGGGGACCGCCTCTCCCATTCACGCACGACTCTTCTCGGGCGCCATCCCGCGGGACGCGGCGCGCTACCTCTCCCGCTGGCCGGAGGTGGCGTACATCGAGTCCGAGAAACTCGCCAGACCGATGCTCGACCTAAGCCGGCTGGCCGTCTCCGCGAACCTCGTCCAAGCGGGAACGGGGCTTCCGGCGGCCTACGACGGAACCGGGACCTACGTAGGGGTCGTGGACACCGGCCTTTCCATAGGTCACCTCGACTTTTTCACAAACGGCGACCCATCCCTTTCCCGCGTCGCCCATTGGTATCCCAATGAGGCGAACGCCGGAGTTGACACGTCCTGGCACGGAACCCACGTCACCGGGATCGCCGCCGGCAACGGGTTCCTTTCCGGGGGACGTTTCACGGGGATGGCGCCAGGCGCCGACCTCCTCGTGGCACAGACGAACTTCACCACGGTAGATATCCAGAATGCCGTTGCCAACCTTCTCACATTTGCCGGCACGACCCCCGTGGCGATCAACCTGAGCCTGGGATTGCTGACCGGGCCCCACGACGGGTCCAGCGGATTCGAAAACGCAATCGGATTCTATGCCACCAATGGCGTTTCCCCCGGCGGGAAACAGATCCTCTCCGCCGCCGCGGGAAACGAGAGGACGCACAGGGGCCACTTCCAGTCCGTTCTTCCTCCCTTCGGATCCGTCTCCGCCTCCCTGTCCCTGGAAGCCGACAGTTCCCATATCGACGGCTGGGCGGACGGGCAGGACCGGTACACCGTCACCGCCACGTTGGGGGGGGAATCGGCCACCGCGACGACGGGAACCAATGTCTCCTCCCCGGGGGGAAGGGTTACGATCCACAACCGGACCGACGCTCCTCCGAACGGGGCAACCCACATCTCGGTGTTCTTCAGCGCTTCGACTGCCACATCCGCCAGCATCCTCCTCAGGCGGACCCGGAACGGGGGAAACGGAAAGGTGGATGCCTACATCGACCTTTTCGAGGGGAACTTCTCGGTCGGTACCCAGGCGGAAACGATCACGGAACCGGCGAACGCGGAAGACGTCATCGCCGTGGGGGCCTTCGAAACGAAGACCCCGGGAGGGTCCCTGGCGGCGCAGAACATCTCGTCATTCAGCAGTCTCGGTCCCACCCGGGACGGGAGAGGGAAACCGGACCTCGCTGCGCCGGGGACCATCCTCTATTCCGCGAAGTCGGTCGACCCGTACTTGGACGCTCCCCCCGAACCCCAGACGGTGCCGGGCGAACCCGATTACATCATCGAGCAGGGCACGAGCATGTCCGCCCCGCACGTGGCCGGGGTCGCAGCGCTCGTCTGGCAGTCGAACCCCGCCCTTACGGGCGCGCAGATGCGGGAGCGCCTGAAAAGAACGGCTTCCGCGCCCACGGACGGATCGACCGTACCCAACATGACCTGGGGATACGGCAAGATCAACGCCCTGAGCGCGATAACCGAAACCGTAGCCGGGATCAGCGGACCCGCGAGGACCCTGCCGGGTCAGAACCTGACTCTTCGGGCCGATGAGAAAACCTCCGGGCCGTACGGCAACGCCGTTACCTATTCCTGGTCAGCCCCCGGAGCGGCGGTCACTTCCCTCACGGGACCGTCGACCACGTTCAACGCGAACACGCCGGGCGACTACCCGGTCACCCTCACGGCCGTACCCGGATCCTCGCCCTACAACCAAGCCGTCGCGACGATCCGCGTGAACACCGTACCGATCGCCTCGATCTCGGGCCCCTCCGCGGTGGACAACGTCAGGTCGATCCCATTCGCGGGAACGGGAATGGATGCAGACGCGCAGCCACTCTCCTTCCACTGGATCCTCGTCGCAAGGCCTTCGGGCAGCGCCTCGGTGCTGACGATCGCGAATGTGGAAGACGTCACCCTGGTCCCGGACGTTTCCGGCACATATGAGCTGGGTTTACGGGTCAACGACGGCCTGGAGGACAGCGCACTGGCAATGCACACGGTTACGGTTGGCCTCGTGACAAGTTCCAGCGGTGGAGGGGGCGGAGGATGTGCCTACGTGAACGGCAAGGGAGAGGACGATGCGGCATCCACAGTGGCCACCCTGCTCCTGCTGCTGTCCCCGTTAGGGGTGCTTTGGGCAAGGAAGCG
>JBAUKK010000334.1:0-1549 GCA_049577645.1 Candidatus Deferrimicrobiaceae bacterium | reverse complement strand
CTGGATGACGAAGGTCCGAACCACGAGAGCGATCAGGAGCGCAATGCCGAACGCCTCCAGGTACTCGCGCAGCTTTCCTTTCTGTCGCCCCTCCTGTCCCGGACCGGCGTTATTATGCTGCTTCTCTGCCATCAGTCCTTCACCTTCAGGATGGAGAGAAAGGCCTCCTGGGGGATTTCCACGGTACCCACCTGTTTCATCCTCTTCTTCCCCTCTTTCTGTTTTTCCAGCAGCTTTCTCTTTCTGGTGATGTCCCCCCCGTAACACTTGGCGATGACGTTCTTGCTGATCGCCCTCACCGTCTCCCGCGCAATCACCTTCGAACCGACCGCGGCCTGGATCACCACCTCGAAAAGCTGGCGGGGGATGAGCTTCCGCAGGCGTTCCGAAACGTCGCGCCCCTTGTAGTACGACTGGTCGCGGTGAACGATAAGCGACAGGGCATCCACTTTCTCCCCGTTGATCAGGATGTCGAGCCTCACGAGGTCGGACTGGCGGAACGCGAGCAGTTCGTAATCCATGGACGCATACCCGCGCGAATAGGTTTTCAGATGGTCGTAAAAGTCGAGCACGATCTCATTGAGGGGAAGCTCGTATTCGAGGATGACGCGGTTCGACGAAAGGAATTTCATCTGCCGCTGCACCCCCCTGCGTTCCTCGCAGAGCTTGATGACCGCTCCCAGGTGCTCCGACGGCAGATGGATGGTGGCGAGGATCACGGGTTCCTCGATGTGGTCGAGTTCGAGCGGCTCGGGGAGCCTCGCCGGGCTGTCCACTTCCACCACGCGGCCGTCCCGGCAAATCGCCCGGTATCCGACGGTCGGCGCGGTCGTGATGAGTTCCACCCCGTATTCCCGCTCCAGCCGTTCCTGGATGATTTCCATGTGAAGAAGGCCGAGAAATCCGCAGCGGAACCCGAACCCGAGGGCCACGGAGGTTTCCGGCTCGGCGGTGAACGAGGAGTCGTTCAGCCTGAGTTTTTCGATCGCGGTGCGCAACTGGCCGTAATTATCGGAAACGACGGGGTAAAGTCCCGCGAAGACCATCGGCCGGATGACCTGGAATCCGGGGAGCGGGACGGCCGCGGGATGCTTTGCGTCGGTGATCGTGTCCCCGACCTTCGTTTCGTCGAGGTTCTTGATGTTCGCGATCACGAACCCGACTTCGCCGGGGCCGAGAGAATCCGTCTCTTTCGGGTGAGGGGAGAAAACGCCGACCTTCTGGATTTCGAACGTCCTGCCCGTGGCCATGAAGGCGATCCTCTGTCCGGGCGTAAGCCGCCCCTCGAACAGCCGGGCGAGGATGACCACCCCTTGGTAGTTGTCGAACCAGGAATCGATGATCAGCGCCTTCGCGGGGGCCGTTTCGTCTCCGGAGGGGGGAGGAACGCGACGCACCACAGCCTCGAGGATTTCCTCGACTCCGGTCCCTTTCTTGGCGCTGACCGAGATCATTTCCGCCGTATCGAGCCCGATCACGTCCTCGATTTCCTGCCGGACCCGTTCCGGTTCCGCGTTGGGGAGATCGATCTTGTTCAGGACCATAATGA
>JBAUKK010000333.1:0-7042 GCA_049577645.1 Candidatus Deferrimicrobiaceae bacterium | reverse complement strand
CTTCTGGAATTCTTCTCTCGCCTGTTTCCCCGCCGGAAGATCCGTGTCCTGATCGAGCAATTGAAGAAACTGCAGGACCTGTTGGGATCCTATAATGATCTCCGTGTTCAGGAGCAATACCTTCTGGATGTCGCCCGGGAACTCCGGAAAACCGGTCGGCAGTCGAAAAAAACACCGTTGGTCATCGGCAGTCTGGTGGGAACGCTGAACCGGGAACAGCAGACGTTGAAAGACGCTTTTGCCGAGACCTTCGCCGAATATGCATCGCCCGAAAACCAGAAGTCTTTCCGGGCTCTTTTCCCTTCCGACAAGTAGGGGGAAGAGGGGACTGCCGGCTCCCGGTCCAGGTCGATCCCGAGGGGACGAACCGCTGCGAGGCTGGATCGGGAACCGGCGATGAGCCTCAACCGCTCCAGCGGTAGCCGACTCCGAGAACGAAGATATCGCTGTCGCGGTTGTTATCGGTCATGACCCGGTTCCAGTGGACCCGGCAGAGCCAGGCGTCCGAAACCCGGTAGGCAGCGCCGAGCGTCACGAGGCCGGCGGCGTCAAGCTCCCCGCGGGGCTCGTTCTCCGATATCCAGTCCTGGAAAGCGTACACACCGGCCCCGATGCCGAGCACCAGCCGGCGGTCGAGGAACGCGTCCTTTGCCCAGATCTGGCCCGCGAGCCCGGTTCGCGCGATATCCTGCCGGTCGTTCTCGAGGAGCAGGGACAACGTGAGGTCGAAGTGGTCGGAGATTCCCCGCCGGTACTCGAGCCCTCCGGCGATTCCTGACTGATCCTCCAGGTTGTTGCGGACGGCGACCCCGAGGAACGGTGTCACCTCGGTATCGACGGTTTTCCTGGAAAGTGCGCCGGGAGACCGGGGAGGGCCGGTGTCGTCCTCCCGGGCCTGTTTCCCCAGGCGGTACCCTGCTCCGAACAGGACCAGATTCGTATGGGTCTGCTCCCGCGGTTGGATGTGGTGAAACGAGAGCCGCAAGACCCACGGTGTTCCGGTGCGATAGGAAGCCGACAGGCTGTAGACCGCCGACAATCCGTGCACGTTGGCGTGCCCCCCGTTTTCCAAGGGCTTGGTGTCGAAGTACTGGTACGCGCCTGCGCCGAAGGAGACAGACGCCCGGTTCTTCCATGACGGCAACCGGCCCCAGGCCTGCAGGGCAAAGCCGTCGCGGTGATTTTCCGGGAGGTGGCCTTCGTTGATCCAGGAGGCGGACAGGGCGAACGGACTTGCGAAATCGTGCCGGAAGTCGAGCTGCCATCCGTAGCTCGTCGCTCCGGTGTCGGCCGCCGTCGCACCGCCGAGAAGGGCGATCTCGGAAGCGGGCGAGAGGTTCGGCAGGACCGGGAGAAGCATGAGGAGGACCGGGGAGAGACGCAGGAAGACCGCTATCCCGCCGTACCGTGACGGGCGCCTGCCCCGTTCCGGCTCCGCCCGCGACGGAGGTGCGCGGAAGGTCATTGCGGCGGGGGAACCGAACCTGCGTAAAAGACCTCACATCCTGCTCCCGGGACGGGCTTCCCCGGTGACGGCGGCGTCTCCCCGGTAAGTTCTTTTCCCTTCGCGGTGGTTGTTTCCGCGATTCGGGGGCCGGGTAAAGCCCCCTGTACGGTCTGTCCGACCCGGGCGCAGCCCCTGTCGTCCACGAGGGCGACCGTGATGTTGTCGAACTGCCCGCCCGGGAGATCGATCCGGCCCGTGAGCGCAACCCGGTGCCCTTTCGTGGCGAGGGCCACGTCTTCCGCCTCGAACATGCCATCCTTTACGGTCCAGTACGACACAAGCGTTGCGACCAGGCCTTCCTCCCCCTCCTTCTCCACCTTGGTGTCCGGTCCGAGAAGTCCCTCGGCGGCCGCGGAGAAGAGCGGGCCGGGCAGGAGAAGGGCCCCCATCCGTGCGAGAGGGGCCGATTTTCCTTTCCGTATCGCCGACAGGAGCGCGTCGGGATCGAAGACGGAGACCTGGAGATCGTTTCCTTTCCAGGAGATGTCCCCGGTCATCGTCCTTACGAACGCGTCCGGATCCTCCCCTTTCATGAACAGGTTCCAGGAGAGGTCCGCCTTTCCCGCAAGGAGCCGGTGCTTCCCGCCCGCCGCCGCGAACAGCTGCCCGATGTCGGAACCCGCTTGCGAAAACCGGATATGGACCAGGGGAGCCGACACCGAGAGATTGATCCACACGCTTCCCTCTCCGGTCCCGCCGAACGCCAGCAGGGTAATCGGGTGAATCTCGTAGTTTCCGTTTTTCGCCGTCATTTCCCAGGCGAGGTCCGAAGCCTCCCAGGTTCCGACGGCCGTCCTTGCCGCCTTCACGTTTCCCGAGAAGGAGATGGTCCGGAACAGGTCCTCCCCGGGCGGTTCCCCGAAAGCGATGTCCCGCACGACCAGTTCGAGCCCATCCACTTCGGCCTGGATCGAGGAATCCCTGCTCGCATAGAAGATTATCCCCCCGGATACCGAGAACCGATCGACGCTGTCTAGGTTACCGGGCAGGGCTTCCCGGGCGGCTCGAAATGGCCGGGATAGATACCGCTCGAAGTCGAACGGACCGCTTCCGGTCCGTAGGAGGGAAAGCTGCGGCCGGATAAGTTCCACTTCCCGGAAGCGGACCCGGCCCCACAAGAGGGGGAGGATCTTCAGGCCGGCCCGCATCCTTTCCACGCGGACGACGGTTGCCCCGCGTCGTGAAACATGGATATCGGCCAGCGAAACCCCGAACGGGGGGAAGTACTCGATCTTCATCTCCCCGCTGATCTGGACATCCATCTCGAGGACCCGGGACGCCTCGGTTTCGAGCCTCGGCCGGTACCTGCCGATGTCGAAAAAAAGGACGAGAACAAGGACGGCGAGCACCAGGACCGTAACGACCCCGGCGATTACGCGCAGCGCCCGGTTTCCCCTTTTTTCCTTCGCCATCGCCTTCCTTCCGGGAACCAGTTTACTCCTATCCCTCCTCCGGTTCCACCATCACCCGGTGCCCGCGCGCGACGTCACGCTGGCGTTTCCTTTCGGTGAGCATCCGAAGATCTCCAGGCGTGTTGATGTTCCGGAAGGAGCGAAAATCCGGATCGACCGAGGCGACCACTTCCCGGGAAATCTCCCGGGTTCGTATCCGGCCGATAGGTTCCGGGTGCGGTGGGCCGGTTCCCTCATCGGGAGAGATCGCCTTTGTTCTTTCCGTGGAAGATCGCCCAGAAGAGGATTCCCGCCAGGCCTCCGGCGCCATGACACACGGGCATCCCGCCGACCCGGCACGAGACCAGATTCATGATCCCGACGCTTTGTGCCATTTTCGCTTCGGCGATCTTCCTGCCGGGGAATAAGTCCCCGGAGAGGGCGCATACGGCCGCGACGGAGTTGAGCAGCGTGAGCGGGATCTGGGCGATCGCCCCTCTCGTGAATCCACGCCGCCAATCCCCTGCGCAGGGTGTCGACCCCCTTCAGGATGTTCTCCTCGGTCTTCTTCTGGATCCCCGGGAGCCCCGCAAGCCCCCCCTCCCGGCTGAGTGCATCGAGGTCGTCCAGCCACCGTACCTCCGCCTTCTCGTAAAGCATCTTTGCCGTCTTCGGCCCGATCCCGGGAACGCGGAGAATGTCGAGGACCCCCGCCGGTATCTCCCGCTTCAGGTCGTCGTGGAGGTCGATGCGCCCCGTTTCGAGAAACTGCTCCAGAAGGGAAGCGATTTCGTTGAAAACGTTGGCGATCTGCCGGTTTTTCATCTTTCTTCCCCGGAAATGGTCCTTCTTTACGATTATCCGGAAGATGGCGTTGCGACGGCAAGGGATTCCGCGGGGGAGTCGAGGGTGAACGCCACGGCTGCGAAGCTTACGGCGGACCGGGTAGGCTCCTCGTGCCAGACGTCGTAGTCCAGCACCGTCCCCCGCATGCCGGGCAGGACGGCCAGCAGGGTCCACAACGTCGAGAATCCGCAGATCCGGTACCGGTTCCGGGAACGGGCTCCCGCCAGGAAGAAGGCGGAAGCGTCCCCCGCCGTGAGCGCATCCAGAATCTCCCGGTCAAAGGCCGTGAAGTCGGGCTCGAGCGACCGGCCTGTATGGGGGTCCCCGAACTTCTGCCCGACGTGGGAGAGGTCGACGCCCGCCACGACGAGCTTCCTCTCCGGCGACCCGGAAATCCAGGCGGAAACCTCCTCGACGAAGGGTGCGATGCCCGGCGCCTCGAGAGGGGAGCGAACCGTTTCGAAGAGGTCTTCCATCTGTCCGCAAAGGACCGGCAGGATCGGGACCTGTTCCATCGGAAAGAGGCGCTGCAGGAACAGGAGTTGGAATTCGAGGGAGTGCTCGTTCCGGTGGGCGAAGTCATCCGGACAGAGCGCCCCGCCCGCCGCGGCCCGGATCCGCGCGGTCGCCTCCCGGTCCGCCGGAACCCGGCCCAGGGGAGTCGTGAAGGTCTTGTCGGAGATGCTGTAGCGGGACCTCCCAAGTGCGTGGCCGGTTCCGAGAAGAAGAATCGCGGAGGGAGCAAGGTCCCGTACCGCCCGGTACGCCGCGGCGTAGGTCCGCTCCGCCACCCGGAGGTCGATGTGGGGGGCCGCCAGCGCACAGGGGGTCCCGGGGAGGCGGTCGGCGGATGTCGCCGGGAGGGAGAGGATCCGGTCGAGCACGGAGGCGGCCTCTCCAGGGTCCGCAGGGTAGGAACTTCCGGCAAGAAACGCCGCCCTCTCCGGGCTGTTTGCGAACTCTTTCGTGATCCGGTCCTTTGCCGCCCGGTATGAATCCGTCTGGAGGATACCCAGCCGGGAGAGATCCTCGACGATCCGCTCCGCAGCGGAGCGGAAGACGAGGGAGCCGCCCTGGCGGCGCATCATGATGATCTGCAGGTTGCCGATAGAGGTGGAACCGTCGAAGAGCGGAAGGTACGGGGCGATGTCGGCGGAAAGGGCGGCGTTCGGGGAGACGATCCCCAACGGGTCCCGCACGAGGATCATGTCCCGCCCTTCGTGATGCACGGTAAGAAAGTCGATGTCCGTGCGAAGCGCGGGCAGCGTGTCCATGGACCCCATTGTACCCCGTGGAACCGGTCCGCGGCGGGCAGCGGGCGGTCGGCTCCCCTCCGGCTACGCCGCCTTGAGATCGGACGTGCAGTGCCCGCACCGCGTCGCCTTTATCGGGATGGTCGACAGGCAGAGCGGGCAATCCTTCGTCGTCGGCACGGCGGGCGGGGCCTCCTCCTTCTTCTTGAGGTTGTTGATCCCGCGTACGACGAAGAAGACGGCAAAAGCGATGATGAGAAAGTTCACGATCGTGTTCGCGAAAACGCCGTAGTTCAGCGTGACAGCGCCCGCCGCCTTGGCCGCTGCGACCGTTTCGTAGGGGCCGGGCGTTGTCCCTTCCTTAAGCACCTGGAAAAGGTTGACAAAGTCAACGTTGCCGAGCAACAGGCCGAGCGGCGGCATCAGCACGTCGGAAACCAGCGAACTGATGATTCCCCCGAAGGCGGCGCCGATGATGATTCCCACCGCCATGTCGACCATGTTTCCCTTCACGGCGAACTTCTTGAACTCCCCCAACATGGAAAACCTCCTTTTTCCCGCTATCGCGTGAAATGCTTTAATTTCCCGGCTTGCCGGCCCGATCTGCGGCCCGGGTTGCTGGTCCGGTCATCAGAAATTCGCAACCAGCGCCACTCCCAGAATCTTGTCCGCTTTCTTCAGGTTTCCGATCGGGTCGTTGTCGTATTTGATCAGGTAACTTGCCTTCAGGGAGAGCCAGCCGTTCAGGGCGGACAATACCGCCGTCTCCGAGTTCAGGTTCCAGTTGTCGAACTCGCCGAAGTCCAGAAGCCATTCGAGGGACTGGGTGAATTTGTTCTTTTCGTTGAAGTGGTATTCATACTTGCCGAAGAGCCGTCCCCCGAGGAAACCGTTGTCCGTGTTGTCGGTGTAATCCTCCTTCGTGTAGGTGAGGCCCGCCTCGCCGAGCAGGAAGTGCTTCGGGCCGGTATGGAACTTGTACCCCCCGCCCGCGCCGAGATAATACCGGGCGTCGATTCCCGCGAACTCGTCCTTGAACCACCCCCCGTAGCCGAACGAGTAGAGTTGCTCGGTGTACGAATGGTCTACGCGGGCCTCGGTGAAATAGCTCTCCGCGTTCTTCATGCCATCGCTCTTGCCGTACAGCGCTCCCAGTTTCCACGTCCCCTTCGTCTTCGCGGTGAACGGAACGGTCAGCGTGTTCTTCGCCGAAAGGGTGGTCACCTCGGTGTTGCCGCTGGTGTCGACGTACATGAGTTCCGCCTCGTCGTGCCACTTCGGCTCCTGCGCCAGCGCGACGGGATTCATCCCCAGGAGAAACGAACCCGCTGCCAAAAAAAGGCAGAAATATTTCATCTTTCCCTCCTTATTTTAGTCGGTTCCCTGCTCGAGAAGTGGCGGCGACCTGCCGCCTATGAGCCTGTATCCGGCGAAACGGATGTCTCCTCGGAAATGCATTGATTTTACTGATTTTCCGATTAGATGCAGGCTCCCGGGGGAGGTTTCCGGGAATAGTTCGCGGGACACGGTGCTGCAAGGAGCCGAACGGAGGGATTCGTAAAGAAATCCCCCGGGATGTCCGATAGGGAGTATGTATTCGCTTATAGAGGAGGGAAAAGGTCGAATGGCATACTGCCCGGTCATCGGCGAATGGCGTCACATCCTGGACGCCATTCAGGACATGGTCATGGTTCTCGACCTACGGCAGCAGGTTCTCTGGGCGAACCGGTCGTTCCTTACGTTCCTGGGCCTTCCGGAAAAAGACGTCATCGGTCGTCCCTGCCACCGTCTGCTTCACGCAGGAACAGGTCCCGGCGACGAGTGCCCCTGCGCGCGGATGGTGAACAGCGGACAACGGGAATCGTTCGAAATGGACCTCCCGGACCGGGACATGCGGGTAAGGATCACTGTCGACCCGCTTCGGGACGGGGACGGGAACCTCGCGGGCGCGATTCACATCCTCTCCGACGTCACGGCGACCCGGCGTTCCGAAATGCACGCCCAGCTCCAGTCAAGGCGTCTTGACCTTCTGACCCGTATTGGCG
>JBAUKK010000332.1:0-1847 GCA_049577645.1 Candidatus Deferrimicrobiaceae bacterium | reverse complement strand
ATGGAAGGCGAACGCTACTTGAAGACTCCGGATCTGGCGCGCGCATATTTCGCCCGTGTGCCCGCCCGCCCGGCGACCAAGCGGTTCGCCCTGTTCACCCGGGCCGACATGCCGCCCCTCCCGGACGATCCGGAAGTCGTCATCTTCTTCGCGTCCCCGGACATCCTCGCGGGCCTTCACTTCCTTGCCTCCTACGACAGGGAGGGGGAGGCCGTGATCTCCCCCTTTTCCTCCGGCTGCGGGGCCATCGTCACCCTGCCGCTTGCGGAAGGGGAACGGCCCGACCCAAGGGCGGTGATGGGGCTGTTCGACCCCTCGGCCCGGCCCCACGTGCAGGAGAACCTGCTGACCTTCGCCTTGCCGTATGCGCTGTTTCGCAGAATGGCGGGAAATATCCCGGAGAGCTTTCTCGGAACCAGGACGTGGGAAACGATCCGGAAACGGATCCGGGGGTAGAAGCGTACGCCCGGGTGGTCAGGGCAGGGAAGAGCATTGGGCAATTCGACGGTCGCTTCCCCGCTGATATACACCTTCGCCTTCCGGTAAGGGGATTCCGGTTTGCGGCGGAAACCTACCGCGGGGAAGGGAGATCGATCCGGCCAATCGCTCCCGAACGAAGGTCCCGCGCAGGAACGAGGACTGTTGCCTACTTTAGCTTCTTCACCTTTTCGACCTTCGCAAGAAACTCCCAGATTTTTTGCCGATCCTTCTCGTGCGAGCGGATCCTGTCCGACAGCACGTCCTTCATCTCGCGGGGAATGTCGCGCGCATCCAGGACCCGTTTACAGGTCTTGACCTGGTTCGAGCAGATCCCTTCGAGCAGGGTAGCCAGTTCGACGACCATTTCCTTCAACCGGTATTCCTCCTGACAATCGTCTGTTTCGGCGGTGGGCCTGGCCTGCTGGATCCTCATTCTCCATCCCTCCGGCGTGCGCCGGGAATTCCGGAAAGGATGCCGCATCCATGGCATCCCCCCCGGTCCCCGGATGTCACAGCACGTTATTCCACCGTGTGGTGAAAGGTAGCACTTCCATTCTTCCCACCGGCTTCTACCTCGACCTGGAAGGTGTACTCCCCGGGGACCGGCAGGTTGACATCGGCGCCGAAATGCCCTTGCATCCCCATGAGATCGGTCGTCACCGTCTTGTTGTCCGGACCGGTGACCATCACCGTACCCTTCCCTTCCGTTACCGGCTTGCTAGTCGCAGGGTCGGTCAGGGAGAACGCGACGTGGTGCGTGTTCTTCATCATCCCTTCCATCTTCATTCCGGAGGCCTTCGCCTTCTCCATCTGGGCCTTCATGTCCATCAGGCGGCCCTCCGCGTGCCACGGGCCGACCTTTCCCTCGAATACCTTGTCCCCCATCTTCATCATGCCGTGCCCTTCCATCTTGCTCTCGCCGTGCATCCCGGGCATCGAGCCATGCCCCTTTTCGGCAGCCGTAGAAACCCCCGCGATTACCAGGGCCGCCAAGGCCATGAAACAGACCGTGAACAGTAATCCCTTTTTCATTTCTCTTCCTCCTCCTCGGCCGGTGTCCCCCGGCCTTTCCGTTTGACGATTCCGAATCGTTACCCTATTCATCCGACCGGCTCTCCTTACGAGTCCTCCCCGGGGACCGATGCAGGGCCGGCCGCCAGGGAGGTCCGGTCGTCCGTATCGCTTACGTCCTTCATATGCAGGAACTCGTAGATGACCGGGTAGACGAGAAGTTCCATCAGAACGGAGGTGACCACTCCTCCGACCATCGGGGCGGCGATCCGTTTCATCACGTCCGCCCCAGTCCCCGTGCTCCACATGATGGGGAGAAGCCCGGCAATGATGACCGCGGCGGTCATGATCTTCGG
>JBAUKK010000331.1:0-2915 GCA_049577645.1 Candidatus Deferrimicrobiaceae bacterium | reverse complement strand
GAGTCCGGGAGGTATGCGTATGCGCTCCGGCGGGAAAACAGACCCCCCAGGGGCGGAAGCACCCTGGTGAAATAAAACCGGTAGAGGGCCCCAAAAAGGGCGGACTCCGGTTGCGAGAACTCCAGTATCACGACACGCCCTCCCTGCTTTACCACACGGCACATCTCCTTGAGACCCCGGTCCCGACTGACCACGTTTCGGATTCCGAAGGCGATGGACGCGGAATCGAACGCATCGTCCCGAAAGGGGAGCGCCTCTCCCGGGGCCAGGACGAACGCCAGCCTGCCCGAAAGACCCGCGCGGGCCGCCTTCTCCCTGCCGATCCGCATCATCGCGGCCGATATGTCCACCCCGGCCACGAACGCCCCGTTTCCCTTCTGCCGGAGGATCTCGAGAGCCACGTCGGCGGTTCCGGTCGCCACGTCCAGATGGACCCCACCCGTCTCGGGCAGAATCCATGTCACGGCCTCCCTGCGCCACCGGCGGTCCGTCCCGAGGGAAAGAAGCCGGTTCAGCAAGTCGTACCTGGGCGCGATCGAGGAAAACATCTCGCCGATCGCGCGGTTCCGGTCGTTCAGCCGGTACAAGATTTTCCCCCTGCGGCGGATCGGGTGGATAAGAAGTATACCAGTCCTTCAGCGACGGATGGAGGGGCGGAACTTTCCCGATCCGTCGGGGTTTAAAAGGTATCATGGAAAACGGGCAAGGGAGGAACCCACAGGCGGAAACGGGTCGGAAGGTTGAATTTTCTTGCCGCCTGGCGGCGTCTAACCAGTATGCCGGTTGGAGCGGACCCGGCGCCGGCCGGATTACCGATATACGGACGCCGGCAATTACCTAAGCCGTAAAAACCGGGGAGATAGCGGGATCGTGCAACGGCTTGACGGTGGCAAGGGAAGGGGGAGGGCACAATGAAATTCGCGAAACATATCGGGATCATCGCGATTGCCTTGGCGCTGTTTGCCGTTCCGGCGCATGCGGTGGACGAGGACGTGGGGTACGACGGCGTTCCTTCGTATTCCGTTACCCGTCTGAAGATCTTCGAAGGGTCCGCCTGGGTCCGCACGACGGACTCCGGGGACTGGGAGGAGTTTTCCAGCAACAGCCCCGTTCCCGTAAGGTCGATGGTCAGCATACCCGAGGGGTCCGAAGCGGAGTTGCAGTTCCACGGGGGGCAATTCGTCCTTCTTACGGGCGGAACGGAGATCTCCATCCTTGGCCTCGAGGACCGGGAGACCGCATTCCGCCTTCGGTCCGGGGAGATACGCTTCTACCTGCCCGAAACGGATTTTGCTCCCGTCCACGTCACGACCCCGGAGGAAGCGATTGCGCAATTTTCCGTCCCCGGCCGGTACTGGATGACCGTATCGGACACCGGCGAGACGACGCTTGTCGTCCGGGAGGGCGAAGGGACGGTAAACACGGAGAGCGGACGGACCCCCGTCCAGGCGGGAGAGCAGGCCTCCCTCGGGGGGGATGTCCGGATAAGCGCGTATACCGGGGAGGGCCGGGACTCCTTTGAGGAACCCCCTCCTCTTTCGGAAACCGAGAAACAGGTCAACGTTCCCCCGGCGGCGGCGTACGAACTTCGCGAATACGGGGAATGGGTAACCACGCCGGAGTACGGGTACGTATGGCGTCCGAGGGTCTCCGGGAACTGGTCCCCGTACTATTACGGACGATGGTCGTGGGTCTCCCCGTACGGATGGACCTGGATATCCTACGAGCCGTGGGGGTGGTACCCCTACCATTACGGATACTGGTACTTCGACCCGGTGTACGCGTGGGTGTGGTACCCCTTCCGCTCGTTCGTTTCGTTCAGTTTCGGCTTCGGCGGGCATCATTATGACCACTTTCACAGGAACGCGCATTTCGTCCCGGCGAACGTCCGGTTTATCCGGGACGGACGCCGCGTCCGGTGGGTTCCCCTCCGGCCCGGGGAGAGGACGAGACGAGTCGCGTTCACCCGCTCCGACGCCCGTCTTTCTTCCTGGGAACGGCCTCTTTCGCGGGGAACCGTCTACGTGCGGGGGACGGGGAGTCGAGGCGGCGATTGGCGGGACTGGACATCCGTTCGGAGAGAGAGAAATGCTTCGGTTATCGCGCGCGGCACACCGCGTCGCAATGAAGCAAGGCCGATCGTGCAAGGCGTCGACCGCGGTTCCCCCGGACCCGGCGGGCGGGGGGCAGACCGGAACACGCGAACGCAAAGTGATCGTTCCCGGAATCTGAGGGAGACGGAACGTCCCGCAAGGGAAAGCCCCGCACGACAGGAGAGATGGGAACGGATCACCCCGTCTTCACCCCGTCCGGGACGGGGATCGGGGGTTCGCGCGGAGAGGTCGAAGGGCTTGACCCGGACAGAGAAGTACGAAAACAGCGGCCGCTCGCGTGTGCTTCCCTCGAGCGCGGTGGTTCCTTCAGGAGCCGGACGGCGCTCCTCCCCGGGAAGAGGGGAGGGGGGGGCGATTTCCAGGGGAGGCAGGGCGCCCGTTGCACCCGCACCTGGTCGCGAGATCAGGCCTCGGGCGGAACCGGGACCCAGGGGACAGGCGGAGCGATCGCCGCGTGCCCGCTCCTCCTCCTCTAGCGAGATCAGACCTCAGGCGGGACCGGGACCCAGGGGACAGGCGGAGCGATCACCGCGCGTCCGCTCCTCCTCCTCGGAGAGGTCCCGAGGGGAAACGGGCGGTACCGGCCGGAGCGGCCGAAGCGGCGGGAGTGGCCGGAGCGGCGGGAGAGGCGGATTTGATTTCGGGTCCGGGGGCAGCCGCGGGGGCAGGTCGGTTCGATGACAAATTCCCGTTTCAGTGGTCCGGCGCCGGTTCGGACGCGGGCGCTTCCGGATCCTCCGCCGATACGGTGACGGGAAGGGTGCCCGCCGATACGGGACTTACGGTTACCTCGAACAGGGT
>JBAUKK010000330.1:0-2350 GCA_049577645.1 Candidatus Deferrimicrobiaceae bacterium | reverse complement strand
CCCACCGGCGGCTGCTCGCCGATCTCGGGGGCGACAAATGGCGGGTGCCCATAATGCGCAACATCTTTCGGTCCCTTCTCATCGCTCATCCCTTGATCCTCCCTGCCCCCTTCCTAATCCCTCCCATAGCCGACAAACGCCGGATACGACAGCATTTCCCCCTCATCCCTCTTGCCGGTTTTTATGCGTACCGTAATGCTCGAACAGCAATCGGGTACGTCGCGTGTCACGCAGGCCCGGCGCCTTTGTCCTTCCTGCGCAGCTCCTCTTGGAATCTTCCGACGAATTCTTTTTGGAAAAGCTCGATCTCCATCGCCGCATCGTAGTTTCCGGCGAGATAGAGAGCCATCCCCTTGTAGATCTGCGCGTCTTTCATCCCGGGGTGGGCCTTCAGAACTTCATCGAAACAACGGACGCTGTCGCGATATCGGCCGATCCCCATCAGCGCGTATCCCCTTCCGATAAGGGGGAAAAGGTCCCCTTCTTCCCGCGGGCGGGCCTTTTCCAGGGTATCGAGAAATTCGAGCGCCTCGCGAAATCGTCCCAGATCGTTGAGACAGACGACCATCAGCTGGAGAGCCCTTCGGTTGTCCGGATCGAGAACCAGTTCCTTGGCACAGCAATACACGGCCTCTTCCAGGCACCCCTTCTGCGCAAGCGCCGTCGCTCCGTCGATCCACGGGGTTTTCGCCTTCGCATCGACCCCGATGATTTTCAACATCAGGCCTTCGTACGTCTCCTCGATGACCTTTCTGCCCGACGAAACCACGGGGAACCCATGACCGGGCAATACATGGTCGATTTCCTTTCCGAGCAGCGCCCGTACTCCGAACAAATAGTGGTCCAGCCTTCCTCCGGCATTTTCGTCCGGCTCGGCCATGGCGTGGGGCAACACCGTATCCCCGGAAAAGACGGTTTTGCTCGGGGGATGATAGAGGCATATCCCGTCGATGGTATGCCCCGGCGTGTGGATCACTTCCCAGTCAAGACCGCTGATCTCCAGGGTTTCTCCGCCCCGGACCTCCGTGACGCGGCAGCCGGATTTCCTGACCATGTCTTTGAGCTCGCGGGGGCTCGCTTCGTGGAGGATGAGCTCGAAACCACCGTTTTCCAGGATGGTCGGATACGATCTCAGGAGATCGAACACCCCCATCGCGTGGTCGCGGTGGCCGTGGGTAACGACAACTTTTTTCACGTCCGCCGGCTTGTACCCTCGCCGGAAGAGATCGATAAAAGACGTGTAATCGTTTCCGGGATCCACGATCGTGAGAACCGTTCCCTCTACGATGTAAACGTTCGAGGAAAGTTCGTATCCAGGCAGGAAGAGAACGTTTTCGAAAAACGGATCCGCCCCGTCAAGAAGACCCGACAGAGGCAGCCAACCGGGATGCTTCGTCTCCCACTCGTGCGAGGTTTTCCCGTTCTCTGTCATATCCACCCGGCCCCTTTCCATGATCGGTGCCGGAACACCCCCCCCGCATAAGTGACCCCCTCCCCCGGACGGCCCGACCAGGAGAGGGGGATGAGGAGGGGGGGGAAATCCGGACAGGTGAAGAAAGCCCCTCCACCGGAATTCCTCCGGGCCTCATTCGATATAGCCCACCTTGTATTCGAGCTTCATTTTCTCATCGGGCCACCATTTCAAACTCATCTGCTCCTTCCCCGGATAGACCGCTTTGTCGCCGATCTTTTCCACGAGAAGTTCCAGGAAATGGAATGCCGTCAATTTGTACTTGCTGATCACATCCGGCGGCAGAAGGACGGCAAGGCCCGACTCTTTGGCCGTCTTCCAGTTGAAGGCGTCATTCGGGGAGGCGACCTTTTTCCCTTCTCCATCGTAAATCACGAGGATCTTCCCCGAGACCGGGGTCCCTGGCTTGACACCGAGTTCTTCGAACAGTTCATCCGACAGGTGCCACCACAGGCCTCGCTCCCCCGTCTTCAGGTATCCTCTCACGAGCATAGGGTCGAACCCGCAGACCCCCACACGGCATTTCTCGGGCATATCTATCCTCCTTTTGCGGAAAGCTGCTTTGCCTCCATTTCCCCCAACGTGTTCCGAAGGTCCTCCACCTGCATGTAGCAGCTCTCCATGAATTCGTGAACCTCGTATGGACTGAGGTAGTCACACTCGTACATTCTTCTGATATAAGGGGATATGTGGGTCTCGATCTCCTCCAGGAGCTCTCGAGGCAGATACTCCCATCCCCCGTCGGGGGGTGCCCAACCGAGATAATCCTTTTTCCAGTTGAGCACCATCCCCTGGAGCGTTTCCAGTTCCTTGCGAACGTTTTCTTCCATAGGCTAAAACTTCTTCGGGGTATAGATCCCCTTTTCCATGGCGTAGCAC
>JBAUKK010000329.1:0-1524 GCA_049577645.1 Candidatus Deferrimicrobiaceae bacterium | reverse complement strand
GGTTGGATCACACCGACCGACAGGGGGAACATCCGTAAAGCACTCGGAGTTACGGATGCCCGGAGACAGGAGAAACGGCGGTGACCGTTCCGGTCGGTCCCGTCCGCAGTCCGCAAAGGCGTGTCGAGGATTTCCCATCCGCCTTCGGCATGCCTGGATCTTTCGAGCGCCGGCCGGCATCTAATTTGCTAGTATTGTTGGAAACCCCGTTTGGAGGTGAAACATGGCCGGTATAGGGAACGCCGCAGCAAAGGTCGCATCCGGGTTGGTCGCGGGAGCGGTCATCGGAGCGGGTATCGCGCTGCTCTTCGCACCCCAGTCCGGGAAAAACACGCGAAAGGACATCCTGTACCACTCGAAGAGAGGGAGGAGGAAGGCCAAAAGGATCCTGGAGGACTTCTCCGACACCGTCTCCGACATGGTCGATACGCTGGGAGATAATACGATGAGCGTCGTGGAGAAGGGGAAGGACGCCGTCCACGAGGCGAAGAGAGGGGTCCTGGAGACCATCGAGGAGGGGCAGGAGAGGCTCGGAAAGCAGCGGGAGAAGCTTACGCGACTGATCGGCTGAACGGAACCGGATAACCGCGCTGCCATCCGACCGGTGGACGGCGGCGGGCGGGACGGGTCCCCGGCCGCAGGACCAAGAGGGGACAGGAGGAAAGCCGCACGGGCAAATAGGCTGATTGCGCCAAAATCCGGGGCGACCATTCGCTCGCGGACTTGCGGGAACGTGGGACGTCCCGCGCGTGGAACGTCGACCCGCCATGAGGAATAACGGAACGGCACTCCACCGCCCCTGGGGGAATGCCGTTCGATTTCCATTCCGCTATTACATCTTCTTTTCGTCCATCTTCTTCGGTTCCATCATCTTGTGCTCCATCTTTTCTTGTCCATGCTCTCTGTACGTGCCCCAGAGTTCGCCCCGGGGGTTTGCGTTCGTATGGACGGCGACCCCGGCTTTTCCGTGATCGATCGCCTCGTATATTTCCTTCACCGATTTTCCTTTCATCGGTCCGCCGAGCTTGTCAGCGGTGATTTCCCCTTCGGCGAGCATGCCCGAAACCTTCCCCGCCTTGAGGGAGGGGGCATTGCCAGAAGCGGGGTAGAGCCATACGAGTATCGGCCCGGGCGCTCCCCCTTCTCCCACCGCATGAATGTGGGCCATCGTGACGTCGCTGATCTTGTCCACGTGAAGTTTGTAATGGAGGGAAGAGTGGTCCTTGGACAGCTCGAAGGTAGCCTTCCCTACGCCTGCCGTCATCACATTGGGGAAGGCGGAGAGTCTGACATGGGTCTTTCCCTCTTTCCTCTCGCCCGCCGCGGCCGCGCCCGGCGCAACGAACGCGACGGCAACCAGGGCAAGCATCGGGATCATGAAAGTCTTTCGCATGGCATGCTCCTTTGCGAAGGAAATGGTATGGAAAACCTGCTTCCATGAGATGAGGTTTCCCCGGGTTAAGTTGCTTCCGTGCCTGAAAAACTGTTAATTCGACCAATCCGCCAATCGATCGATGCACCACG
>JBAUKK010000328.1:0-2377 GCA_049577645.1 Candidatus Deferrimicrobiaceae bacterium | reverse complement strand
TCCATAGCGAAACGATTTCGTGTGAGAAGAAGGCGAGCACGGACGTCGCCGGCAGGATAAGCACCGCCATCACCTGCGTGGACCCGTGGTACATCTGAAGAAGCCCCTTCTCGTCGTTCGTTGCAACCATCTCGGAGAACCGGGGGAAAACCGTGTTGAACATGGGGTTGATAAACACGGTAAGCCCATTTCCGACGACGCAGGCCAGGACATAGTAGCCGAATGCTTTCAGGTCGAGTAACCTGCTCAGGATCACCTTGTCGACCTGTGTCAGAATCAGCGCGGTTATGGTGATCCCGCTCATGCCGGCGGCGAAGCCCCCGATCCCCCGGAGAAGGGACGGGACGATCCGCGGTGAGCGTTCCGCCGGAGGCAGGATCCGCCAGAGCGCGATCGTCGTCAGGAGGACCTGCAGGAATCCGATGGTGATCTGCCAGGAAAAGAATGCGGTCAGGGTGGGGGACACGCGCCAGAGGATCAGCACCGCGCCGCCGCTGGCGAGGGCGGACGAAGCGATCGAGATTCCGTTCAGCAGCACGTGCCGCTGCAGGCCGAGCAGCCCTCCCTGGTAGAAGCTCAGCGGCCAGTGCAGTGCGACCAGTGCCCCCATGATCGCTACCGCGCGCTGGACTTCCGCGACGGGGAGATTCCCTGGCTTGATCCAATATGTCGCGATGTAGGGGGCTGCGGAGAAGACCCCGATCCCAAGGAATATTCCGATCGCCCAGTAGCCGATCTCCAGCGTCCGGACAAAATCGCGCGCCTCCCCCGCCTTGTCCCGCAGGGTGGAGTAGCGCGCCATCTCCCGGTTCATGGTGGGGCTCAGCCCCAGGTCGAGGATCTGGACGATTCCCTGGAGCATGAGATAGAACCCGACCAGTCCATAGGCCTCCATGCCCAAAAATCGGATGTAGAGAGGGGTGCAGACAAGACCGGCGAGCGCAGCCCAACCGGATCCCGCTAGATTCGCGATGAAATTCGTCTTGACGCGTCCGATGCGCGGCGTCGTGGATGGGGGCGGATCATGGATCAACTGCTTCGGACTCCGACGGCGCCCGTTGCCGGGTGGCCTCCTTCATCAACGCCAACTCCTGCGCCATCTTCTTGTTCATCTGGTAAAGCTTGGAGATCGTGATCGAGAAGTGGATGAGGATGAGCAGGATGAAAAGCATGCCGATGAGGAACAGGAAGGAAGGAGGGTAGAAGATTCCCGCCGCGTCCGATGCCCAATCCAGCCATTCCTTTTTCAGCGAGAAAAGTAGCATGATCACGCCGCCGGCCAGCCAGAGGATCGAGTACTCCTCCCGGAGTTTTCGTCGGCGGACCATTTCGAGGATATAGAGGAGCAGGAACGCAGAAGCAAGAACGGCGATGACGGAAATCCTGTTCATCCGAACCTCCGGATGCGGTTGATGAGAAACGAAAGCGTCACCTTCACCATATAATACACGGCCCTGTACGTGGTGATGGAGGATTTCCCCTCGGCGCGTTCGTACATCCGGACCGGTACCTCCATCGTCCTCGCATGGAGCCGGTGCATGATGATATAGGCGTCCACCTCCGGGTAGTCCGACGGGTAATGGCGCGAGTAGAACTCGATCAGTCGCCGGTTGATGGCGAAAAAGCCGGATGTGGGATCGGTTACGCGGTACCCGGTGTTCCAACGGACAAGCCAGCGGAAAAACCGGATGCCGAAGATGCGGGGGATGGATATTCTGTATTCCTTCTCGCCGAGGAACCGCGACCCGATGACGGCATCGGCGCTGCCTGCCAGGATTGGTTCCAGAACCCGGGGAATGTCCTCTGCTTCATGCTGCCCGTCCGCGTCGATGCGGACCAACGCATCGTAGCCGTGGTCGCGGGCGAACAGGTACGCCGTCTGGAGGGCCCCCCCGATCCCCAGGTTGCACGGGAGATCCAAAGTTATGGCTCCCGCGGATCTTGCCGCGACGGAGGTTCCGTCCAGGGAGCCGTCGTTCACCACGACGACATCGTAGGGAAGTTTTCGCCGTATGGAGGAGACGATTCCCCTTATCGATTTCTCCTCCCCGTAGGCGGGAATAGCGATGAGGATGCGGGGGGCTTTCCCTGTGTTGCCTTCCGCATGGGCAGAACCCGCTTTCGACATAAAAACCCTCTCTCTTCTCCCCGGCGGATATGGACCAACGGGCAATACTATACCGTCAACTTCTCCGGGAGGAAACGGGGAGAACGCAAGGACATCCTGCCCGTAAATCGCTCCTTCTGTTCTATTTCGGGCAGACAGGAGCGCGTGTTAAAATGTTTCATTTGAAGACGGAACGTCTGGAGGATCGATGAGCGGCTGCGTGTGGAGCCGAAGGCAGTTTTTGAAACTTGCGGGCGGCACGGCGGGGAT
>JBAUKK010000327.1:0-4104 GCA_049577645.1 Candidatus Deferrimicrobiaceae bacterium | reverse complement strand
TGGCGGCTCCGGCCACCGCCGCGACGAGGAAGCCGGCCTTGATTGCCAGGGAGGCGGCCACGTTCTGCCGGATCACCGCGACCATGCGTCGGCCCAGGACGACCGCCTCCGGGACTCGGCGGAGATCCTCAGCCATCAGCGCCACGTCTGCCGTCTCGATCGCCGCCGGGGAGCCGGCGGCGCCCATCGCGATGCCGACGGAGGAGAGGGCGAGCGCCGGGGCGTCGTTGACTCCGTCCCCCACCATGGCCACCGTACCGTAGGATTTGACCAGTTCCCTCACCTTCTCCAGCTTGTCGTCCGGCAGCAGGCCGGAAAACACCTCTTCGATGCCTACCGCCCGACCCGTCTCCTTCGCGACATCTGCGTGATCCCCGGTGAGCATCACCACGTGTTCTATCCCCAAGGAGCGAAGCCGTTGCATGGCGTCTCTTGCCTCGGCCCGTATCTCGTCCTCCATCTCCAGGACCCCCGCCACCCCGTTTACGGTTCCCACGATGGATACGATTCGGGACCCTCCTGCGGGGGGGAGCAACGCATCCAGTTCCGGGGAGGAATTTCCCATCTCGGCGAAGAGGCGCCGGTTCCCCACGTACACCCGCCTGCCTTCGACCTCCGCCGAGACGCCCCTCCCTTCGAGGATCTCGAACGTGCGTGCCAGCGTGCCCCGTGCCGCCTGGGCGATCCCTCTTCGCCTGGCCTCGTGCCGGACCGCCTCGGCCGCGGGGTGCGCCGACCCCGCTTCCACGGCCCCCGCCATCCGGATGACGTCCGTCTCGTCCACTCCCTCCACTGTCCCGACCCGGGTAACCTTGAGCTTTCCGCTGGTGAGCGTGCCTGTCTTGTCGAACGCCACGGCGCGGATCTTCCCCAGGGCTTCGAGGTGGTTCGCCCCCTTGACCAGGATCCCGTCACGCGTTGCGCGGGTAAGCGCCGTGACGGTCACCACCGGCGCGGCCAGTATGATCGCACAGGGACATGCGATGACCAGGAGGACGAGAGCCCGGTACGCCCACGTTCCCACGTCCCCGTATCCCAGGAACGGGGGGATAGCTCCCACGATAAGCGCCCCGAGAAGGACCGCCGGGGTATAGACTGCGGCGAACCGCTCCATGAAGGTCTGTATGGGGGCTTTCCGCGACTGGGCCTCCTCCACGCGGCGCAGGATCGTGGCGAAGGTGGATTCGGATAGCGGTCTTACCGCTTCTGCCAGCAGCAGGCCCCGTCCGTTCACGGTTCCGGCATAGAGAGGATCCCCCACCGTCTTGTCGACGGGGAGGAACTCCCCCGTCAGCATGGCTTCGTTCAGGTCGGAGCTGCCCTTGAAGACGTTCGCGTCGACCGGCACGCGGGCGCCGGGACGGATGACAAGGATATCGCCCGGGCGAACACCCTCCGCAGCAACGGTCCTCTCCTGTCCTCCTACGCCGCCTACGCGCACGATGGCCGTCTCCGGGGAGAAGGCGAAAAGGTCGGCGACCGCCTTCCGCGCCCGGTCCAGGCTCCTGGCTTCGAGGTAGTTGGCCAGGGCGAAAAGAGTGACGACGACTCCCGCTTCCGCCCACTCTCCCATGATCGTCGCACCGCCGATGGAGACCGTCATGAGGGCGTTCATCCCCAGGGAACGATTGCGTATCTCCCGCGCTCCCCGGACGACGATTCCAATTCCTCCCGCGAGAACCGCGGCGAGGAAGAGCCCTTTCCCCCAGGGGGAACCAGGGGAAAGCAGGAAGAAGATCGCCCCCGCGAGGACAAGCGCCGCGGAGAGGTAGAACGTGTTGAGGTGGGTCTTGTCGGCCTCCGGAATGCCTGCTTTCCGCAGGGAGTCATCCACCGGGTGCCCTTCCATCCCGATGGCGCGCAGCACGGAGAGGACCTCCCCGAGATCGCACCGGTGGCGTACCTCGACCTGGCGGGAAAAGAGGTGGAAGGTAAGTTCGCCCACCCCGGCGACCCGTCCCAGTGCTGTCCGGATCTCCTTTTCCTCGTCCGGACAATCCATCGCGGGGACGAAGATCCGCGTGACGGTGGTCTGCCGGTCGGTTTCCATAGTATTCATATTACCGGAAGATCCGGCCCCCCGCCGTCCTTCGTCCGCTTCCGGTTCCGCAGTCTCCTTCTTTGCTCACGCAGCTGCGGAGGTAAGGACCCTGGCTCGCGGGGGGATTCCCCTCCGCTACGCTCGCGACCTGCGCCCGCTCGCTGCCGGTTCCGCTCGCCGGAACGGAACCCGGGATGCCGAACGGAGCTTTTCCGGGAGGAAGGGCAAGCGCAGACGTGCGGGTTCATCGCATGCCGGGATCTGAAGGAATGGATCTCCGGAGGCCGGTTACTCCTTCTTCCCGACGAAGATTCCCTTCTCGTCGGAGTAGGAAACCACCCGGCCGTTTTCGACACGGACGCGGTAATAGTCGCGGGCCCGCGGGAACGCCGTGAGGAACAGGGATTCGATCTCCCCCTGCACCACGGGCGGCTGGCCGGTGCGGGCGACCCATTCGGCGAACGCGTGTTCCTTCCAGGTGCGGGACACGTGCAGGAGGAACAGTCCCGACTGCTGGAGGATCGCGTTCCAATCCTCGACCCGGTAGCTGCGCACGTGCGTCGGGTCGCGCACCTTCTCGATCCCGTTGAGGAAGGCGTCCAGCGCCGGGTCGTCGGGCACCACGCTGTCGATGATGCCGACCAGCCCGCCGGGGCGGATGACGCGCAGAATCTCCCCGACGGCCGCCGGAAGGTCGGGGAAATGGTGCGACGCGATGCGGCAGGTGATGCGGTCGAACGACCCCGACGCGAAGGGGAGGCTCTCCGCGTCGGCCGCGACGAACGTCACGTTGCGGCATTTCCGCTCCGCGGCCAGCGTTCTCGTCTCGTGGAGCATTTCCGGCGTGAGGTCGGAGGCGACGACCCTCCGCACCTTCGGCGAAACCGCCACAGCAGTGTGCCCCCCGCCGGTGGCCACGTCGAGGAGGAGATGAGAGGGTCCGAGGGAGAGACGGGAAAGGAGGATCTTCCGGTCGTCGGAGTCGATGTGATCGACGCTCGTCCGGTACCGCTCGGCGACCCCCGCGAACTGGTCTCTCGTTTTCCGTTTCGTCGGCGGTTCCATTTTCCCCTTTCCCCTCATACCCCGATCTCATTTTCCGACGGAGCGGGAACGATTACAATGGGGGGACCATGGGGGAGCCTAAAATCGAAATATCCCGCCTGTTTGGCGGCCCCTTTCCCGCCCTCGAAGAGAAACTCCTGTCCCGCCTCCCGGAGGGGTTCGGTCGCGCCCGCGGGTGGGAGGACGTGCTCCTCGTGCCGTCCAACGATCTCCGGGAGCACCTCCTGCGACGCCTTGCCGCTGCGTGGGAGGGAAGCGCCGCGGGTTCCTCGATCATGACGTTGTACGATTTCGCCGTGCGGCTGCTCAAGCACCGGGGGGTCTTCCTCCGCGAACTTCCCTCCGCGCAGGCGTCCGCGGCCATGCTTACCGCGGTCCGGGAGGTGTACGCAAGCGGGAAGGGGGACTTCGCGGTGATCTCCGAAACGCCGGGATTCGTTCCCGCCCTGTCCCGGACGATGGCGGATATCGAGGAGGGGTGGCTGGGGGAGGAGGCCTTTCGGGAGGCGGAAGCGAGGACCCGTGCCGAGGGGAGGGAGGCGAAGGCCCGCCGGTGGTCCGAGTGGCGCCGGCTTTTCACCGCGGTCGAGAAAAAGATCACGGCCGCGGGCGGAATGTCCCGCCGCCGGATTTTCCAGGAGGCGGTCGCCGGGTTCGAGCAGCCCGGTTATCCGTTCCGGGTGACGATTTACGGGTTCTACGACTTCACCCGCCTGCAATGGACGCTCGTCGACGCGCTTCTCGCGAGCGGACTTCTCGACGAGGTGTACTTCCCCGGGCTTTTCGGGCAGGACGGCTCCCTCTCCCCCGCCTTCTCCTACGCGGCGGTCACATGGGAGAGGCTGCTGCGGGCCTTCGAGGGGAACGCGGAGTACCTCCGGGATCATGTCTCTCCCGCGGTGGGCGCGATACGCGAGAGGATCTTCCTCCCTCTCCCGCCGGCCGTCACCGGCCCGGTGCCGTTTTCTCTCCTGTCCGCCCCCCACGAAGGCGGGGAG
>JBAUKK010000326.1:0-10249 GCA_049577645.1 Candidatus Deferrimicrobiaceae bacterium | reverse complement strand
CGTTTCACCCCGTGTCGTTCCACCGGTCGCTCGGCAGTGCGCTCTCCACCATGGGAAGCGCAATGTACGCGGCGCCCCGAAGCAGCGGGGGCGGAGCCTCGGGCGGGGGGGGAAGCTCCGGAGGGGGTAGTGGGGGAGGAGGCGGAGGAAGCTGGTGACCCGCGCCGGGCTCTACCGTCCTCTTTACCCCCTCATTTCGTCTTTTGCAACAAAACCATTCCTGCCGGGACCGATCCCGACTCCTTCCTTCTCACGCTATCGGGCCAGCCACAGGAGCAATGGATCCGGGTCTCGTGCTTGATGCAAACGTCGCAAACCCTGTCGCCGCAGTACCAGCTCCAGTGATATTCATGCCCGTTTCTACGGCATTCGGTATGCAAAGTTGCCATCACCGCACCTCCCAACCGGCGTCGGATTTCTCTCCCGCTGCCCTTTCCCTCAAAGCAAACAGGATGCCAACAGGCAGGAATTCATTTTTCGCCTAGTTTCCGGGATGTTCCCTTTTCTTTCCGCATAAGGAAGGAAATAACGGGAGGCGGGAAAGGGCTACCGATAGGAAAAAAAACTCATACGGGGGCGAATTAATTGCCGAAAAATCCGAGAGGAGGAGGGAGGGGGGCTGGCGGATTGGGATATAATAATAGTCCAGGCAGGTACCATGGGAGGAACGCGGCAACGGAACCTACCGGCCCCACGGACAGGAGGTGGCCCATGGAACTCATGCTGACGGAATCCGAAGCGGAATTGCTCCGGGAAATGCTCCATGGGGACCGCAAGGCCCTTCTGATGGAGATCGCACGAACGGACAATCGGACAATGCGTGAGGGGCTCAAAGAGCGCGAGGAACTTCTCAAGGGGATCCTGGACCGGCTCGGGAACGCGGTGCGCAAGGCATCCTGAACAGCCGGCCCCGCGCATCCACCGCCTCGCTCCTCTCGCGTATCGGGGAGGATCTGCTATTCTTGCGGGGGAGCGGCAAAACCCTTTTTAACAAGGAGCGCGGGCGCGGCATGGAAACCAGAAATCGCACGACCCTTTTCCGGGGACTCGTGGTGGACGTGGAGCAGATGGAGGTGAAGTTCGGCGAAAAGGGATGGCACCTCTACCAGATCGTGAGACACCCCGGTGGAGTAGGCGTTTTGCCCCTGCACGAAGACGGTACGGTCACGCTGATCCGGCAGTTGCGCCCGGCGGTCGGCTCCCGCCTCCTGGAAGTGCCCGCCGGGCGTCTTGCCCCCGGCGAGGATCCAGAGGCGTGCGGACGCCGTGAGCTCGCCGAGGAGACGGGCCTCCGGGCGAACACCATCTTGTCCCTCGGGAAACTCCACTCCTCCCCGGGAGTCTTCGACGAGGCGATCCACCTCTTTCTGGCAACGGGGCTTACCCAGAAGGAGGCGTCCCTCGAGCAGTACGAGGAGATCGGATCGATACGAATTCCGTTCGAGCAGGCCCGGCAGATGGCCATGAGCGGCGAGATCAAGGACGGAAAGACCATCGCCGCGCTGTTCCGCGCCGGGGGAAGGAAGGTCTGATCCGCGAAGGCGGTCGTTCCCCCCGGACCGGCAGGGACATCATCCCCCCTGCCGACATATAATCGGGGAATACCGCGCGGCGGGGGAGGCACCGTTTGAGCAGGTCGATCCTCATCGTCGAGGACGAAAAGGAGATCCGGGACCTCCTCGCCCACTACCTGCGCAAAGAGGGGTTCACCCTTTCGTTCGCCATCGACGGGGAAGAGGGGCTTTCCAGGGCCCGTTCGGAAAAACCGGCGCTGATCCTGCTCGACATCCTCCTTCCGGGGAGGGACGGACTGGAGGTGCTCCGGGAAATCCGCGCGGACCGGGAGATCGCCGGCACGCCGGTCATCATGCTCACGGCAAAGGGGGACGAGACGGACCGGATCGTGGGGCTCGAGCTGGGCGCCGACGATTATGTCCCCAAACCGTTCAGCCCGCGCGAAGTGGTCGCCCGCGTCAGGGCGATCTTCCGCCGCAGCCTCCCCCGCACGGTTCCGGCGGAGGAGAGGATCTACCGGAATGGGGAATTGCAGCTCGATGTGGCACGGCAAGAGGTCCGGTACCGTGACAGGACCGTTCCCTTAACGTCAAAGGAGTTCCGGATCCTCAAGGTCCTGATGGCTTCTGAAGGGAAAGTCCTGTCGCGGGAAACGATCCTCGATCGCGCCTGGGGGGAAAGGACCCACGTCCTCGACCGGACCGTGGACGTCCATATCGCGAAACTGCGCCGGAAGATCCCGCTTCTTGCAAACGCGATCGAGACGGTCAAGGATTCGGGATACAAGTTGCGGGAAACCTGACGCTTGCCCAGACGCCATTCCATCGCCGCCAAGTTCTTCCTCACCTATTTCGTGATCACGGGTGCCGCCCTGGCCTTCGCCGGCATGGCGGGGTACCTCCAGTTCAAGAGGTACGTGATCGAGGAAGCGGACGCAAGCCTTAAGGCCCAGGCCCTCCTCGCCGCGGAGGCGTTCCGCCCGCTTCTTGCCGCGGCCGAGCCGGACCGCGGGACGATCGCCCGGGAGGGGGACCGGCTCGGAGAAGACCTGGAGACCCGCCTGACGGTGATCCTGCCCGGCGGCGAGGTGGCGGCGGACTCCCGAATCGGGTCGGCCCACCTGGGCGAACTGGAAAACCATGCCAACCGCCCGGAGGTTAAGGAAGCTCTTTCCGGCCGGACCGGCTTCTCCCACCGTCGCAGCATCTCCCTGAAGGAGGAACAGTGGTATTCCGCGGTCCCGATCCTGTCCGGGGGAGAGATTGTGGGAGTCGCCAGAACGTCCATTTCCGGCGGTGTCCTGAACCGGCGGCTCCGCCGCGTGCGCCTCATCACCTGGGGCACCGGGTTCGCGGCCTTCCTCCTGATGCTTCTGGGAACGGCCATCCGCGCCCGTGCCGTAAGCGGTCCCCTGGAAGAAATCCGGAAAGCCGCGCTGGAATTTTCCGCCGGGGACCGGTCGAGACGGCTGCGGCTGCGGACAGGCGACGAACTCGAAGACGTGGCGGAAGCCCTGAACCAGACGGCCGCTCAACTGGAACGGACCATTGACCAGCTGGATGCGCAGAAGGCCCGGCTCGCTACTCTTCTGGAGAACCTGTCGGAGGGGGTGATCGTCATCGCGGACGGGCGGACGGTGCGGATGATGAACCGGGAGGCCGCCAGGATCCTGGGGGTCGCAGTCGTTCCGCCGGAAGGACAGCCGTACGCGGAGGTCATCCGCCAGCCGGATCTCCTCCGGTTCATCGACGGCTGGAAAGACGGCAGGTCGATCCCCCCGGAGGAGATCACCGTCCCGTCGCCCGGCGGAGAGATCGCCACCCGCGTCTCGGCGACGACCGTCCGGTACCCGTCGGGAAAGGATCCGGACATCCTGTTCACTCTCCGGGACATCACGGAGGAGAAACGGCTCGCCCGGGTAAAGAGCGACTTCGTCTCGAACGCCTCCCACGAGCTTCGGACCCCGCTTACAAATATTCGCGGATACCTGGAAGCCCTGCAGGACGCGGTGAGCGAGGGGGCGCCTCCCGACCCCTCCTTCCTGGCAATCCTCCTCGCCAACGTCCTCCGGATGGAGGAACTGGTCAACGACCTCCTTACGCTGTCACGTGCGGAATTCGTCCAGGATCCACTCGCCAGAGAGGAGATTCCGCTTCCCGCCTTTCTCGACCGGGTCGCATCCCTCCACCAGCCTTCGGTGGACCGGCTGGGCAAGACCCTAACCGTCCAGGCGGAAGAGGCCACTTTCAAGGCGGACCGCAAGAACCTGACCCTTGCGATCTCCAACCTCGTGGACAACGCGATCCGGCACGGGGCGGAGGGAGGGCGGATCCGGCTTACGGGACGGGGCGAGGACGGGGCGATCGTGCTGTCCGTGGAGGACGATGGCCCGGGGATTCCCCGGGAGCATCTCCCCCGCATCTTCGAGCGATTCTACCGGGTCGACAAGGGAAGATCCCGCGAAGTCGGCGGTACCGGCCTCGGGCTCGCTATCGCAAAGCACATCATCGAATCCCACGGCGGAACGATCCGGGTGGAGAGCAGGATGGGAACGGGAACCCGGTTCGTCATCCGGATCCCCGCCTCCTGAGAAGGGCTTTTTCCAGAACCACGAAAAGGATGAAGGCGGCCAGGCCGATGCCGTGTACAACCATGCTGGGCCAAAGCAGGCAGACAGCGATCCCCGCGTATCCCACTCTCTGGGGCCACATGAGGGGACCCAGATGGAACCCCTCGAAAAAGGCCGCGAAACAGTAGAGGCCGAGCAGGCCCATTGCAGCCGTCTCGATCACCTGCCAGGCCGGCCCTTCGAACAGAATCGGGGTGTAGATAAACAGCAGGGGGATGACATAGAGCCCCTTCGCAAGTTTCCACGACTCCAGGCCGGTCTCCAGCGGACGGCTGCCGGCGATCCCCGCCGCGGTGTAGGCCGCCAGGCAGACGGGCGGTGTGACGTTGGCATCCTGCGAATACCAGAAGATGAGCATGTGGGCCGCGATCAGGCTCACGCCGAGCATGGTCAAGGCCGGAGCGGCCAGAACCGCCAGGACGATATAGGAGGCGGTCACCGGAAGGCCCATCCCCAGGATGAGGGAGGCAAGCGCGATCAGTATAATGGTGATGAGCAGATTCCCCCCCGAGATGGTCGAGATGAGAATCGAGAACTTGATCCCCATCCCCACCAGCAGGACCACGCCGATGATGATACCGGAGCACAACAGGATGACCCCCGTGGAAACCATGTTCTGCGCTCCCGCGGCGAGCGCGTCCAGAATGTCCCGGAACCCCATCCTGGTTTTCCGGTTCAGCCAGCTGGAAACCACAATCGAGGCGATTCCCACGCTGGCGGCATACGTGGGGGTGAACCCGTAGATCAGGAACCCCATCAACACGGCGATCGGAATGAAGAAGTTCCACCCCTCCCGGAGAACCTGGCCGACCTTGGGTATCTCCTCCTCGCGCAGTGGCGCAAGACCACGCTTCTTGGCGCGGAAATGGATGAAGAAGGTGACGGACAGGAAGTACATGATCGCCGGGATGAATGCCACTCCCACGATGGTCAGGTAGGGGATCTGGGTCCACTGGCTCATGATGAAGGCGCCGGCGCCCATGATGGGGGGCATGAGCTGCCCGCCCGTCGAGGCTGCGGCCTCCACCCCTCCGGCGAATTTCGGGGAAAACCCGACTTTTTTCATCATGGGGATCGTGATGGATCCGGTCCCCACGGTATTGGCCACGGCGCTGCCCGAAATCGAGCCCATGAGCCCGCTCCCGAACACCGCGATCTTGGCCGGACCGCCGACGGACCGCCCCATGGCGGCCATCGCCAGATTGATGATGAACTCCCCGGCGCCGGATTTGAGAAGGAATGCCGCGAACAGAACGAACAGGAAGACGAACGTCGAGGAGATGGTGGCGATCGTCCCGAAGATGCCGTCCGGAGCGAAATACATGCGATAGAGTATCCGTGAAACCCTGACGCCGGGGAAATTCCACAGTCCGCCGAAAAATTTCCCGAGCCCCAGCGCGTAGGCCAGAAAGACCGCTGCCAGGATCGGGATCAGGAACCCGGTCGTCCTCCGGGTTACCTCGAGCATCAGGACGAGAGCCACCGCTGCGGCAACCAGGTCCACCATGGTGGGAACCTCGTTCCGGGCGTGGAGAGCGTCCTCGAAAAAAACGAGGTAGAGCGCCACTGCCACGGACAGAATGGCCAGCCCGTAATCGATTTTCAGGGTCTTTCCGGGATGTCGCTTGAGAAACGGGTAGAGCAGGAAACCCATAAAGAGCATGAATCCGTAATGCACGGCATTGCGCTGGATCTCGGGCATGATCCCAATGGTGTTCACCCAGAGATGGAAAAGGGAACAGAGGATCCCGACCACGTAGAGGAGCTTCTCGCTCTTCCCCCCGAGAACCCGCTTCACCGCCAGGACTTCACCGCTTAGGTCCGTGCGGGCTTCCTGGGAGATGGTGTCCGTTCGTTTCTCCGTCAAGGCGGTTGCCTTTGCAAGGATTCCGGGAAACGGCCGGGGGTGTCACCCCCCGGCCGTGTGACGGGAAGACCGGATTACTTGATGATCCCTTTTTCCCGATAATACTTTTCCGCCCCGGGGTGGAGAGGAACCGGCAGGCCCGCCGTGGCGCGCTCCAGGCTCATGGCCATGGTCGCCTTGTGGATATTGTGCAGAAACGGAAGATTCTCGAAGATCGTCTTCGTGATCAGGTAGACGGTCTCCTCGGGAAGATCGGGCCGGCAGGCCAGGAAATTGGGCTGGCCGACGGTGCGGATGTCCTTTGTCTGCCCCGGATAGGTGCCCGCCTTGATTACGTATCTTGTCCAGATGGGGTACGCTTTGTGCAATTTTTCGAGCTCTTCGTCGCTGAAATCGAGAACCGTCACGTTCTTTGCCCCCACTTGCGCATATAGCTGGGTGACGGCGGCCACGGGCGGACCGGCCGGCAGGTTCGCGCCGACGATTCTTCCGTCCATCATGGCCGACGCGGACGGGGAGTAGCCCAGGTATTCGAGCGTCATCTCCTTCTCCGGGTCCATGCCCAGCGCCGCCAGGATGGTGCGGCCCGATCCTTCCGTGCCGCTCCCCCGCTTGCCGATGGAGAATTTCTGGCCCAGGTTCTTAAGATCCGCCATCGTGCCCGTCTTGACGTACTTGTTCAGCAGGACGAAATGCTCGATATTTTCCCAGAGCATGGTCACGGCGCGGAAATTCTTCACCGGTTTCCCTTCGTACGGGCCCAGGCCGTTGTAGGCGTTCTGGCCGAAAAGGGCCTGAAGGATGGCCATGTCCGCTTCCTTGTTTTTCAGCATCTGGACGTTCTCGCCCGACCCGGCGGAGTTGATGGCCGTCGCCGTGATCTTGTGCGCCTTTGCGAGCTTGACGCTGATCACGGTGCCGATGGCCACTCCCACCGGGTAGTAGGTCCCCCCCGTGGTGGCCGTCGCGATGATGAGGTTCTTGTCGTCGGCGTGGGCGTCCCCGAATCCGAACGACAGGGCCAACAGCGCACAAAGAAACCCGGTGAGAATCTTCTTTGGCATAGCGTCCTCCTCTCCATTCGTTGTCTGATGGAAAAATCCGCGGATCGCGGCAATAAAACCCATGTAACGTAAGGTTTTCTATGGAAATCGTTTACCCGGGCCAATCCCCTGCCCAGGACCACGAACGTCGCCAGATGTCTATTTATGCCACGACCGCAATCTTAACGCAAACTTCATATTCACCTCATCCCACCTTTATATAGAGTTCGTATGATTCCTCCATGCCGGAAATGAATCCCATATGGAGGATATGCAGGATGAAAAAGCGTCTGGCAATCGGTATCGCGTTTTTAGGGATCGTATTCTGGATCGGGGGAGCGACTCCGGCCGGGGCGGCGAATTCGCTCACCGTGACCGGCGCGGGGGCGACGTTTCCCTACCCCCTGTATTCGAAATGGTTCTATGAATATTCGAACGCCCACCCCGGCGTGAACTTCAACTACCAGTCGATCGGCTCGGGCGGCGGCATCCGGCAGATCACGGCGGGAACCGTCGACTTCGGCGCTACCGACGCCCCGATGAAGGACGAGGACATGGCCAGGCTTCCCGGCCCGATCTTCCACATCCCCACGGCGATCGGAGCGGTGACGATCGTGTACAACCTGGATGGGGTGAAAAGCGGCCTGAAGCTTACCCGGGACGCCCTGGCAGACATCTACCTCGGGAAAATCACCCGGTGGAACGATCCGCAAATCGCGTCGCAGAATCCTGGTGTGAAACTGCCCGGTGAGGACATCGTGGTGGCCCATCGCTCGGACGGGTCGGGAACGACCGACATCTTCACCAATTACCTCGCAACCATCAACCCCGGGTGGAAGGAAAAGGTCGGGCGGGGGAAATCGGTCAAATGGCCGGTCGGCCTGGGCGGCAAGGGGAACGAGGGGGTAGCCGGCGTGGTCAAGCAGGTCCCCGGCGCCATCGGCTACGTCGAACTTGCCTACGCGACGCAGAACAAGATGACGGTGGCGGCCATTCGGAACCGGGAAGGAACATTCATCCTCCCCTCGCTCGAGTCGACTTCGGAAGCGGCGGCCGGCGCGGCGAAAACAATGCCCGCCGACTACCGGGTCGCCCTGGTAGATGCCCCGGGCAAGGATTCCTATCCCGTCTGCGGACTGACCTGGCTTCTCGTCTACAAGGACCAGAAGGACGAGGCAAAGGGAAAGGCGCTCGTATCGTTCCTGAAATGGGCCATGCACGACGGGCAGAAGATGAACGCTCCCCTTCTCTACGCACCGATCCCCAAGGCGGTCGTCGAGAAAGTGGACGCCACGTTGAAAGAGATCCGGTACAAGGGCAAAAGTCTCTACTAGGCGTTCTCCCGCAGGACATCGGCCGGAAAAATGAAACAGCGTGAAAACATAAAGGACTATTTGTTCGAGAAGACGACCGCTCTCTTCGCGCTGTGCGTGCTCGCCCTGACCCTTCTCCTGTTCGCGCTTCTGATCCGGGAGTCGCTTCCGGCGATCCGGAAGATCGGCGCCTCCTTCGTCACGAACACGAACTGGGATCCGGTACTCGGGGAGTTCGGGGCGCTGCCGTTCCTCTACGGCACCGTGGTCTCTTCCTTCCTCGCGATCCTCATCGCCCTGCCCCTCGGGGTGGGAGCCGCGATCTTCATCAACGAATTCGCGCCGGGTTGGCTTAAAACCCCGGTCTCCTTCCTGGCCGAGCTCCTGGCGGCCATCCCGAGCGTCATCTACGGCCTGTGGGGGATCTTCGTTCTCCTGCCGATCCTCCGGGACTATTTCATGAAGCCGGTCTCGCGCGTCCTGGGGTGGATCCCCCTGTTCCAGGGGCCTGTCTACGGCCCGAGCATGCTCGCGGCGGGAGTCCTCCTCTCGATCATGATCGTCCCCTTCATCCTTTCGGTGAGCCGGGAGGTCCTGGCCACCGTCCCCCGGGTGCAGAAGGAGGCCGTTCTATCACTGGGCGGAACCCGTTGGGAGATGATCCGGATCGTCATCGGACAGCACTGCATCCCGGGGATCTTCGGTGCCACGATCCTCGGGCTGGGAAGGGCCCTGGGGGAGACGATGGCGGTCACCATGGTGATCGGCAACCGGCCGGACATCGTCTTGTCCCTCTTCCAGCCGGGCTACTCGATGGCCGCGGTGATCGCCAACGAATTCACGGAGGCTACCGGCGACCTCTATCTGTCCGCCCTGGTCGAAATCGGCCTCGTCCTCTTCCTCCTGACGATCGTCGTCCATCTCGTTGCGAAGCTCATCCTGAGGAGAATGGTTCCGGAAGCGCGGAAAGGGGCGGCACGATGAAATCGATCGCCTTCCGCCGCCGTGCCACCGACAGGATCATGAAAACACTCTTTCTCCTGAGCGTGTTCCTCGTCATTCTCCCCCTCTTTCTGATCTTCTTCGACCTGCTCTGGAAGGGGGCGAAGGAACTGAAATGGTCCCTTCTGACCGATCTTCCGCGGCCCGTCGGGGAGCCGGGGGGAGGGATCGCGAACGGAATCGCGGGAACGCTTACGCTCGCCGGACTGGCGATGGCCGGAGGGATCCCCCTGGCGGTCCTGTCCGGCATCTACCTCGCGGAGTACGGGAAAGGGGCGCTTGCCTCCATCGTCCGTTTCGCGGTCGACCTGCTGGCCGGCGTCCCCTCCATCATCATGGGGATTTTCGGGTACGTCCTATGGGTCCTCCCGATGAAGCGGTTCTCGGCCTGGGCCGGAGCCTCCGCGCTCGCCATGATCTTCATCCCGATCGTGGTCCGCACCACCGAGGAGATGCTCAAAACCGTCCCGGTGTCGGTCCGGGAGGCGGCGCTGGCGCTCGGGATCGAACGGTGGAAGACGACGCTCTTCATCACCGTTCGCACGGCATCGGCCGGGATCATCACGGGGATCCTGCTGGCGATGGCGCGGATCCTCGGGGAGACGGCTCCCCTCCTGTTCACGGCGCTGGGGAACCAGTTCTGGCAGACGGGGTTGGACCAGCCGATCGCGGCGGTGCCGCTGCAAGTGTTCTCCTACGCGATTTCTCCGTATGATGACTGGCACGACAAGGCATGGGCGGGAGCGGTTGTTCTCATCCTGATGGTCCTGGTCTTGAGCATCGGGGCGAGGGTTCTGACACGCGAAAGAAACTGACGGGAGACGATGACGATGGACAATGCGATCGAGGTGAGAAACCTTTCCTCCTGGTTCGGCCAGAA
>JBAUKK010000325.1:0-1699 GCA_049577645.1 Candidatus Deferrimicrobiaceae bacterium | reverse complement strand
CGGCGCGGGGATTTCCCGCCCCTGGCACGCTTCTTGTTGTATCCATTTTTGGGGTAGCACGGCATCGGGGTCCTACGTGTGAGCAGGAAGCAGTCGCGGTCGCCGATGGCGGTCCTTAAGGAGGATGGCGATCGGCGGACGTGATCCTGACAGGGCGTTGGGGGAATCGGCAGATTTGCCCCGTGAAGAAAGGAGGGACGCCATGGAACTCCAGCTGACAGGGGTAGAAGTGCATGAACTCAGGGAGGCTCTGGAGATCGTTCTCTCCGGCATCGATAAAGAAATCGCAGGTCTTGCGGATCCGGAACACCGCAAAGAACTCGTGAAGAGGAAGGGCGCTCTTCGGTCCGTCAAGGACAAACTCCCCGTCGGACTGATCGAGACGGCGTAGCGGCGCCGATCAGCGCCCGCGCGGATGCGCCGATGCCGGATGTTGCCGCCATCCGTCGTTTTCGGGGACGCGGCAACCGGTTGACGCAAGGGGGTGCCCGTGACCATTGGTCACGCCCGCGAGGAGGCGACTATGCCATGAAAGAGGCCACGATCCACATCGTCGACGGGAAGGCGAACGATATCCACTTTGACGGACAGGAAGGGGTGGATATCGACGCTTTCCTCCTGATAACACACCGAAGGAATGTCGAGGAGGGACATTTTCTGGCTTTCGGAAACAGCGAGAGGGTGGGGAAGATGCTCTACAACTTTTACCTCAACTGTCTCAGGAACGATTACTGGGAGCTTGGAGAAACCCTGGAGTTGGTGGCCCGTGACATTCTCGACGTGGCCCAGGCCGCCCGCGGTCATCCGTGGTCGCAGGAGAAAATGAGGGTAGAGCCCATCAATTGACGGGTGATGTTGCTCCGGCAAACGGGAAATGGTGACGAGGCCAAAATGGGGGTGATGCCCGGAAAGCACGTTCAGGGAACGGTTTTTTTCGATGCGGTTCGGTTTCAGAAGGAGGGCCATGCGGGACCTGAACGAGGCGAAAATTTGGAAAACACTCCTGTGACGAAAGAATGGGAGGTCTAAAGATGGCGAGAGAAAAAAGAGAAGTCGAAATCAAGAGTCGGGCCGATACCCTTCCGTTGATGAGTCCCGAGGTCAGGCCCTGGCCCATAACACCGCCCCCTCCGCCCGAGGAAGTCATGAAGGTCTACGAAAAGCGGAAGGCGGGAGAGTTCGGGAAATGGTGCGAGGACAACCTCAGGTTCGAGAAAGGGTTCGGAAAAGCGGAGGCGCTTCAAGGATTCAAGGTTCTCGACATCGGCCTCTGGCGGATGGGGCACAAGTTCGCCTCCTCTCTGCTCGGCGAGGCGGGAGCCGAGGTGATCTGCATCGAACCGCCCGGGGGGGATCCGATGAGGAAGCTGACCCCCTTCGGGAGGGAAGAGTACATGCTCGCCGACAAGGAGACCGGGGAGAAATGCGGACTCGACTTCATCGCCGAGATGGTGAACAAGCACTCCGTAACGCTCAACATCGAGACCGAGGAAGGCCAGGAACTTTTCAAGAAACTTGCCAAGCATGCAGATGTCATCGTCGATGGGCATCTCCCCGGTTACATGGACAATCTCGGCGTCGGGTACAGGCAGATCTCCCGGATCAACCCGAGGGCCGTCTATTGCTGGGTGGGCGTCCGCGGGTCGTGGGGCCCCTACAAGGACAGGGTCTCCAAGCACGGCCAATGGGAGCTTGATCC
>JBAUKK010000324.1:0-3257 GCA_049577645.1 Candidatus Deferrimicrobiaceae bacterium | reverse complement strand
GGCCTGCGCCTTGCTACCAGTTTCGGAGGGATCGTCCTCGAGGACATTGCGGCCCCCAAGTGCTTCACCGTAGAGAACAACCTGAAGGCGGCCACGCGGATCCCGGTCTTCCACAATGACCAGCACGGCAGCGCCATCGTCGTCCATGCCGCCCTCATCAACGCCCTCAAGGTCGCGGGCAAGAAGCTCGACGAGGTCAGGATCGTCATCTCCGGGGCGGGCGCTGCGGGGATCGCGACGGCCAAGCTCCTGCTCTTTGCCGGGGCACGGCAGATCGTCCTGTGCGACCGGTCCGGTGCGGTCTACCGGTACCGCACCCAGCCCCTGAACTGGGCCAAATCCGAGATCTCCCTGGGCACCAACCTCGATCGACGGTCCGGTAGCCTGAAGGACATGATGGAGGGGGCCGACGTATTCATCGGATTCTCCGCGCCGGGGATCGTTTCGAAGGAGATGGTGAAAGGCATGGCCCCGGGCGCCATCGTGTTCGCCCTCGCGAACCCCACCCCCGAAATCATGCCCGACGAGGCGCTTTCGGCGGGGGCCGTCGTCGTGGGGTCGGGAAGGTCGGATTTTCCCAACGAGATCAACTCCGCCGACATCGCGCCCGGCATCTTCCGGGGGCTTCTCGATGTCCGGGCATCGAGGATCACGCCGGCGACATATCTTGCGGTGGCCGAGACCATCGCGGGGACGGTGCCCGAACGGAAACTGAACCCGAATTACCTGCTCCCGAGGATGTTCGACTTCCAGGTGGCGGCCAAGATCGCGCGGGTGACCGCGCAGGTGGCCATCGAGAGGGGCGACGCCAGGGTGGAGGTCTCCCCGGACGAGGTGGAGGCCAAGACGCACAGGATCGTCTACGAGGGCGAGTACACCGTGCTCCCGCCGCCCCCCCCGCGAAAGAAGGTGATGACCATGGACGAGGAGGCCATCGACCTTCACCACCGGTACCAGGGAAAGCTCCAGATCAAGGTCAAGGTCCCCATCCGGGACGAGTACATCCTGAACAGGCTCTACCTGCCGCCCCTGGCGGCGGAGGCGAGCATCGTCCTGGCAAAGGAGCCCGGGAAGGTCTACGATCTGACATGCAAGGCGAACCTGGTGGCCATCGTCTCGGACGGCAGCGCCGTCCTGGGCCTGGGCAACATCGGGCCAAGGGCCGCCATCCCGGTCATGGAAGGGAAAGCCATTCTGTTCAAGACCTTCGCCGGGGTAGAGGCCTTCCCCATCTGCGTGTGCACTCAGGACGTGGGCGAGATCGTCGAACTGGTGAAGGCCATCTCCCCCACCTTCGGGGGCGTCAATCTCGAGGACATCTCGGCGCCGCGCTGCTTCGAGATCGAGGAACGCCTCAAGGCGGAGACCGACATTCCCGTCTTCCACGACGACCAGCACGGGACGGCGGTGGTGGTGCTGGCCGCGCTGAAAAACGCCCTCAAAATCGTGAATAAGGAACTCCCGAAGGTCCGGATCGTCATCACCGGGGCAGGAGCGGCCGGTATCGCCGTCACCAAACTCCTGCTCATCGCCGGGGCCCGCGACATCACCCTCTGCGACATTCTCGGTGCGGTCTACGAAGGGAGAAAAGAGGGCATGAACCGGGCCATGGAGGAGATTGCGGGGGTTACCAACCGGGGCAAGGTGAAGGGAGACCTGGCCGCCGCGATCAAGGGGGCCGACATCTTCATCGGGCTGTCGGCCGGGGGGATTCTGAAGCGGGAGATGGTCCGCAGCATGGCCAAAGACCCCGTCGTCTTCGCCATGGCCAATCCCGTTCCCGAGATCATGCCCGACGAGGCCCGGGAGGCCGGCGCGGCCGTCGTCGCCACGGGACGTTCCGATTTCCCCAACCAGGTCAACAACTCCATGATCTTCCCCGGAATCTTCCGGGGGGCCCTCGACGTCAGGGCGCGCAACATCAACGTACAGATGAAGATCGCCGCGTCGGAGGCCATCGCCGGCTTCGTAGGCGAAAAGGATCTCCGGCCGGACTACATCATCACCCACGCGCTTAACTTCAAGGTGCCGCCCCAGGTGGCGGCGGCCGTCGCGAGGGCGGCGATGGAGACGGGAGTGGCGCGGATCCAGGTTTCCCCCGAAGAGGTGGCGGCACAGACTCTCGAATACCTCTACGAGGGGCACATGAGGTACCTCAAGGAAAGCACCGAAGCGAAACCTTGACGAACAGGCAAACGGAAAATGGCGAGGCCCGTCACGTCCGGCCGGCGCAGTGGCTCGGCGAGACCAGGGAAGCGCGATACTCTCTACGGCAGGAGAGGCACATGGCGATCCGTGCAAAAAGCTACAGGTATTTGACATCCGTCCGGTGGACGGGAGAGAAGAAGGGGATGATGGACGTCTCCGGGAAGCCCTCCGTGGAAGTGGCAACCCCGCCCGAATTCAAGGGGCACGAGGGGATCTGGTCGCCCGAGGACCTCTTCGTCGCCTCCGTGAACAGCTGCATAATGACCACGTTCCTGGCATTTACCGAACGGGCGGGCCTGGGTCTGGTTCGGTTCGAGAGCGAAGCGGAGGGGTTGCTCGAGTTCGTGGACGGCCGGCTCCTGTTCACGAAGATCGTCGTCCGGCCCCGGGTCGTGCTACAGCCCGGAGCGGACCGCACACAGGCCGAGGAGATCCTCCACAAGGCGGAGATAAACTGCCTCGTCTCGAACTCCATCCGGACCGAGGTTGTTCTGGAACCGACGTTCGGGTAAGGTCCGCTTACTTCTGCTGGTCGATCTCCTTCGAGGCCGGAGTCGAGCCGCCCGCCGAGCCCGTTGCTACCGACCCGCCTCCGCCCAACTTGGGTGTCGTACCGGCATAACCGGGCAATATCAAGGCGGCGGAACCGATCAACATGGCACACCCGACCGCGAATCGCCCCAGCCTATGATCAAGACGCCCATCGATCCTCATGTTCCCCTCCCGGAATTAAGTAGTCGACACACCGCTCTGCTTAGTCGCGTCGAACGACGCCCCAATTTAGCAGTAATGAAGATTTTGGCGTCATATCTCATTCCGGGCAGGCGCGATAGGTCCGGCTGCTCGCGGGCTTTCGCCCATACTTGGGGGATCTCGTATTGGTGACCCACCAGGTGAACATCACGGAGCTGAGATGGTCTCTCTCCCCGCGCGCCTTCTTACCTCCCCTCCGCGTAAGATGTGGTATCTTCCTTGGATTATGGGAATAGGGAGGAGGGTCGCGTCGGGCCTCGACGTGCTCGTCGAGAAACGCTTCGCCCCCCTGCGGG
>JBAUKK010000323.1:0-2647 GCA_049577645.1 Candidatus Deferrimicrobiaceae bacterium | reverse complement strand
GGAGCCTTCCGAACAGGAAGCTGAGCGACAAGGCGAACACGGTGCACAGGTAGACGAGAACGATTCCCTTGCTCCCCAGCATCGCCATGAGCATGAGACCCACCTCGATGCCGGGGAGGAAGGGGATCGCCAGAAGGAGAATGTAGAAAACAATCGAGGCGAACAGGACGAAAACAGCCATGTCGGCATGTTGGGGCCACATCTGGAAGGCAAAGAGGTTTGCCAGCCACCCGATCGCGTAATTCAGGAAGACGAGGATCCCCAGAAAGAGCGCGATCTTGGCACCGAGCAGTACTCCCCTCCTGCCCGTCTTGGGGCTGGCCTCCAACGTCATGTGCGTTTTCTTCCCTAGAATGGAATACGCGCGCGACCTGGATGACGACTCTGATGTTCGCGCGTTCCGGGAGCCGGCACGATCGACCGGCGCCCGGGGTTTCAGTCCAACAGTTGCCCTTTGAACCAGTACATCCTGTCGATCGTCCAATACCACCGTTTATCGATCCACCGGGCCGTCGCATCCATGACATCGCCCCGCACGGTTCCGTCCCAGATCATGGTGCCATGCGCCGGACTTGTCGACTGCGCCCGGAAACGAATTCCGTCCCCTTGCGTGGTCGCCGAATAGGTGGATTCCCGGAAATCCAATACCACCGCACAGTCGCTGGAGGTGAACATGCCGTCCCGAAAGATCAGGTAATCACTATGATGGCTGGCCTCTTTTCCCTGTTCCCCCGATTTGACGAGAAATACTTTTCCGTCCAGGAGATGCGAGATCGATCCTCCCCCCGGGGGGCCGGGGTCTTCCGTTGCCCATGTTGCGAAGGACCGGGCCCAATGCCGTGACGGCTTTGATTTTGTCTGGTACCACTTCGGTTGCTTCCCGTTCCAGGTGTAGCGTACGTCGATTTGGTCACCCTCTGCCGTGCCCTCCCAATGGATCGTCCCGCGAGATTTGCTCTGGATGTCCGCTGCGAAAGTGATGGCGTCTCCCTTTTTCGTTGCCGTGTACAACCCCGCTTCGAATCCGTACTCTCTTTCGTAATACCGAGAACGGAATTTTCCGTTTCGGAATATGTACGTGTCCTTCCCGTCGGATGGTTTCCCCACTTCGCCTCTCTCGACGAAGAAAACCTCTCCGTCAAGTGCCCCTTCCGGTTCCCCTGCCGCCGCCGCCGGATGCATCCAGAAAACGGGAATGGCGCAAGCGACGAGTAAGAACCGAATCTTCCGTAAGGACTTTATCTCCTTCATATTCATGCGCTTTCTGCCGGCATCGCCCGCAAATTGTTTTGCAATGGCCTGATTTCCCCCCCCCCGGTAAAAAGTAATGTGCGACTGGGTTATATTGCGTTTCGGACCGGGTTCATTCCAGTAGCTGTCCTTTCCACCAGTAGGCCCGGTCGATGGTCCAATACCACCGTTTCTCTACCCAATGCGTGGTCGCATCGATGACGTTCCCCCGGATGGTCCCGTCCCAGGTCATGGTGCCGTGGGTCGGGCTGGTCGTCGTCGAGCGGAAACGGATTCCGTCCCCTTTCGGTGTTACCGAATAGCTCGACGCCCGGAAGTGAACTAACGACATGCAGTGACTCGAGACGAACAACCCATCCTGAAAGACGAGGTAATCGTCATGATGGTCGACCTCTTTTTTCCCCTTTGCCCCGCCACTTACGATGAATGTTCTTCCGTCCAGGAGGTTCGAGGGGGACCTGCCCTCCGGGGGTCCGGGATCTTCCGTGGGCCATGCCGTAACCAACCGTGCCCAATGCTCCGTTGGCTCCGGGGCGGACTGGTACCATTTCGGTTTCTTTCCTGTCCAGGTGTACCTGACGTCGATGCGGTCCCCCCCTACCGTTCCCTCCCAATGGATCCTGCCTTGCGTTTCGCTTTCGGTATCGGCCGCGAAGGTGATGATGTCACCTTGTTGCGACGCCTTGTATGCACCCTCGATAAATCCGTGATCCTTTTCGTAATTGACGGAACGGAACATCCCGTCCCGGAAGATGTACGTGTCCTTCCCGTCGGCTTCTTCCCCCTTCTCGCCTTTCTCGACGAGGAACACCTTTCCGTCCAGAAGGCCTGTAGACGCTGCTTCAGATCCTGCAGCGTGATTGGCTCCGTAAATGATGAAAAGAAGGACGGCAAAAAGAGCGGAAATCCCCGCATCTGCCCGCTTCGGAGGGTATCCCATATTCCTTGCCTCCTTTACCCTGATGTTCCGACGAGAACGTTCAGAGGCTGTGAGCCGGCATGTTCTGCGATTTGGATTCCGGCGGCCGGTGATGGATTCCTCTTGGAGAAATTGATTTCCACTCCACCGGAAAGGCGAATGCCTCCCCCTCTGCACCATGTGCATCGGAGTGGGGCAGGGGATCGCGATGATCCTCGGATGGGTCAGACCCGCCTGCATGGATGGGGCCTGGTGATGGCGCAAAGCGGGCCGTCACTATGATGCAGCGCGCAGGAGGAAGATGATCGGTCCGGGCGTGATCGCCAGGCAAATCAGGAGCAGGTACTTCGGGAACGGGAACAGCCTGCTCATCCCGGCGATGAGCCCGATTCCCCCACCGCCGCCGATCAAGGCATTTCCGGGCAGGTTGAACAGCACCCCGATGACGAGGTAGCGCTGCCGGAGCAGGAAGGGGAC
>JBAUKK010000322.1:0-8790 GCA_049577645.1 Candidatus Deferrimicrobiaceae bacterium | reverse complement strand
TCGCGAAGGGACGCCTTCTTGATGTCGATGAAGATCCGGGGGGGCAGATTTCTTGCCGGGTCGGCGGGCAGGAAATTCGCCTCGTACTTCGCCTCCTCATCGAGGTCGATGACGACGCGGGTATACTCCTGGTTCGTCCAGTGGCGGATACCCGACACCGCGGCGAGGCGGGCGGGCGATGGCGACACGTGGGGCGGAAACAGCAGGGACGCGGCGACGGCGGCCACGAGAAGATGGCGGGTAAGCGAACTCACCGTTTTCCCTTTGACAACCTCTCTTTCCACGCCGCAAGGTGGAGAAGCGCGTCCATGGGCGACAACCGGTCGACGTCGGTCTTCCGGATCTCTTCGAGCACATCTTCGCCGCCGGGGGTTCCCCTGCGTCCCCCGAACAACTCCATCTGGCTCGAATCCATGCCCCCCGCGGCGCCCGGTCCGGCGATGCTGGGCATTCCGTATTCATTATACTCGGCGGACTCGAGGTTTTTTAAAATATCTCGGGCCCGTGCGATCACTTCGTCGGGCAGCCCCGCCAGCCTGGCCACCTGGATCCCGTACGACTTGCTCGCGCTCCCCTCGTCGATGCGGCGCAGGAAGATGATCTCCCCCTGCCACTCCCGGACGGAAACGTGGAAGTTCCTCGCCCGGGGAGCGGTCCGCGCGATGTCTGTCACCTCGTGGAAGTGCGTGGCGAAGAGCACCTTGGGCCGATTCGGGGACTCGTGGAGGAACTCGGCCACCGCCCAGGCGATGCTCAAGCCATCGAAGGTGCTCGTTCCCCTGCCCACCTCGTCGAGCACGACGAGCGTCCGCTCCGTCAGTCCCGATACGATCCGGGAGGTCTCCCGCATCTCCACCATGAAAGTGCTCTCCCCCCGGGAGATGTCGTCGGACGCCCCGATCCTTGTAAAGATCCGGTCGACCACGCCGATCTCCGCACTCTCGGCAGGGACAAAGGATCCAACGTGGGCCAGAAGGACGATGAGCGCCACCTGCCGGATGTAGGTGGACTTGCCCGCCATGTTGGGCCCCGTGATCAGGGCGATCTGCGTCTCCCCGGGGTCGAGCCGGCAGTCGTTGGGCACGAAGGCGTGCCGTCCGAGGATCCGCTCGACCACGGGGTGCCTGCCGTTCTCGATGACGATGTCCCGGCCGGAGGTGACGACCGGCCGGCAGTAACCGCCCGCGGCGGCCAGGTCCGAGAACGACAGCAGCACATCGATCTCGCCTGCGGCCTCCGCGGCCCGGATGATCTCCGGCAGGTGAACCTTGAGCGCCTCCCTCAGCGCGAGGAAAAGCTCCTCTTCCCGGGCGTGCAGCTCCTCCTCGGCCCGCAGCACCTTCGCTTCGAAGTCCTTGAGCTCCGGGGTGATGAACCGTTCCGCGTTCACCAGGGTCTGCTTCCGGATGTAGTCATCCGGCACCCGGTCGAGGTGAGAGCGCGAAACCTCGAGGTAGTATCCGAAGACGCGGTTGTACCGGACCTTCAGGTTCGGGATCCCGGTCCGCTGCCGCTCCCGCGCCTCCATCTCGGCGAGCATCCCCTTCCCGTGTGTGAGCAGGTGGGAGAGCTCGCCGACGCGCGCGTCGTACTCCGGACGGATGATTCCTCCGTCCTTTGTCCCGGTGGGCGCCTGCTCGTGGAGGGCCGCGGTGATCTTCCCGACGGCCTCCCCGTGCTCCCCCAACCGTTCCCTCGCCCCGCAAAGCAGCGGCGAAACCGCGGACGCCAGAAGCTCCCGGACGCCGGGGAGGATCTTGAGGGCGGAGGAGAGCGCGACGACGTCCCGCGGTCCCGACCGGTCCTGTGCGAGCCGGGACGCAAGCCGGGAAAGGTCGGGCATCCCGGAGAGACGGTCGGCCATCTCCCTGCGGTCCGCGGGGTGCTCAAAAAGCTCGGCCACCGCCTGGTGCCGCTCCCCGATTCTCCCCACGTCGACCAGGGGAGCCGAGAGCCAGGCGCGCAGCAACCTGGCCCCCATCGGCGTCCGGGTCCGGTCCACGGCCCACAGCAGGCTCCCTTTGCGCTCCCCGGACATGGTAGAGAAGATCTCGAGCGTCCGCACCGCGGTCTCGTCCATCGCCAGGTACCGCCGCCCCTCCCTTTCGGAGACCCGGGAGACTTCCGCAAGCGCCGCGGGCTGGTGCAGGTGCAGATAATACAGGGCTGCGCGCACCACGCCGTGCGCCGGATGATCACGCTCCGGCACTCCCTCGATCCCATCCGGGACGGAAAAGTCCCCGACGGCGGAGGGAGACAGCGACGTGGCGAGCTTTCCCTCCAGGATCCGCCCGAGCCTCCCCTTCGTCCCGCCGGCCGCCCCGGGCGGAGACGTCCCCTCTCCTTCCAGGAAAACGAATTCGGCGGGGGACAGCAGGTACAGGGCGTCCGCCAGCGCCTCCCCCGAGCCGCAAACCTCGTGGAAAAACTCCCCCGTCGTGGCGTCGAGGGCCGCGTAGGCGAAGGGGGGCAGGGTCCGCACGGCGGCCAGGAAATTGTTTCCCCGCGCGTCAAGGCATTCCTCGTGGAAGACCAGGCCCGGGGTCACCACCTCGGTCACCTCCCGGCGGAACAGTCCCCGGCCCCCCGGCTCCTCCAGCTGCTCACAGATCGCCACCTTGCACCCCTGCCGGATGAGTTTCGACAGGTAGACGGTGCGGGCGTGGTACGGGACCCCGCACATCGGAATGTTCGCCTCCTTGTCGCGGGAGGTCAGCGCGATGTCGAGCAGGCGGGACGCCCGGATCGCGTCCTCGAAGAACATCTCGTAGAAATCACCCATGCGGAAGAAGAGGATGCAGTCCCGGTACCGGGACTTGATCTCCACGTACTGCCGCATGGCGGGAGTGAGCTGGGTCGACATCTTCCTTCCGGAAAACCGTGTGACGTTACGGTGTAAGCGCTTCGAACCGGGCCGCCAGCCGCCCGTGCGTCTGTGAGAGCGACTCGGGGAGAACGCGCGTCGCCAGAACGGAGGTCAGGAAGTTGGTGTCCCCGCCCCAGCGGGGAATGAGGTGGACGTGGAGGTGGTCGGCAATCCCCGCCCCGGCCACCTTGCCGAGGTTCATCCCCACATTGAACCCCTCGGGCGAGTACTCCTCCCTCAGTGCCTTCGTCCCCAGCGCGACGAGGGAAAGGAGCTCTCCGCGCTCCTCCCCCGACAATTGAATCAGATCGGCGACGTGGCGGCGGGGTGCGATGAGCACGTGCCCGTTATTGTAGGGGTACCGGTTGCAGATCGCCACGGTGTTCGGGTAGATGCCCAGGACCAGGCGCTCGGGGTCCCGCCGGTCCTCCTCCCCAAGGCAGAAGATGCAGCGGGAACCGCCCGCACCGCCCCCCCGGATATATTCCATCCGCCAGGGAGAGAACATCCTTTCCATGGGGAGAGGTCAGCTGTTGACCAGTTCTCGCAGTTCCTTGCCGACCTTGAAGAAAGGGATCCGCTTTTCGGGGATGGAGACTTTCTCCCCGGTCTTGGGGTTACGCCCCTCCTTGGCGCGGCGGACGCGCACCGTGAAGCTGCCGAATCCCCGGATCTCGATCTTTTCCCCCCGATGCAGGGCGGATCTCATGTTCTGGAAGACCGTGTCCACGATGACCTCGCATTCCTTCTTGGTCAGGGTGGATATTTTCTCCGACAGCGTTTGCACGAGATCGCTCTTCGTCATCCCCTATCCCTCCGATTATGTTATTGCGCCAGATAGTCGAGCCGGATCTGCGTTCGCGACAGGTGTTCATCGATTATACTTTTCGCCTCATCCCTTAGCAATTCAAGAATGGAAAACTTTTTTTTCGGCGGGGTGACGACCCGGGGCTCCCCCTCGATCTTCGCCATAATCCCCGCGTCGGCCACGGCGTCCTCCAGGTTGCCGAGCATATCGATCAGTCCCCGCTCCTTTGCCTGCTCTCCGGAGAAGATCCGTCCGTCCGCGATCGCCAGAACGTCGCCGCGCGAAAGATTGCGCCTCTCGGCCACGGTGTTCACGAACTGGGAGTGGACGTTGTCGATCACGCTCTGAAGGAGCTTTTTCTCCTCCGGGCTCATCTCCCGGAGCGGAGAGCCGATGTCCTTGAAATCGCCGCTCTTGATCACGAACCCCTTCACCCCGATCTTCTCGATCAGGTCCTGCACGTTCATGAACTTCATGATGACGCCGATCGAGCCGGTGATCGTCCCGGGGTTGGCGTAGATCTTGTCGGAGGCGCAGGCGATGAGGAACCCTCCCGAGGCGGCCAGCGCCCCCATGGACGCGACGACCACCTTCTTCCCGCCGACCTTCCTGACCTCCTCGTAGATCTCCTGGGAGGGCCCCACGCCCCCTCCCGGCGTATTGAGCCGCAGGACGATCGCCTTCACCGAGTCGTCCTTGGAGAACTTCTTGAGCTGCTCGATGGTGGCCTCGGAGTCGAGGATCAGCCCGGTGATCGGGAGCACGGCGACCTTCTCGCCGCGCGCGAAGGAGAACCACTCCATGTTCGATACGATTCCGAGCAGGACGAAGAACCCCGCCAGGACGAGGACCATGATCAGGCACCCGCGGAGGAACGGGTGCCGGGACCTCGGCGATTTGTAGGAAAACCTCTCAGCGCTCATCCGACTCCCGGATTCAATCCCCGTCGATATTCAGCTTGGCCCGGAGAGCTTCTCCAAAAGCGGTTGTCTCCTCGGGCGGGTCGGAGGAGGGAGACAGGTAGGATTCCATGTCCTTGCGCTCCGCCCCGTCCTGGTGCGCGCGGATGCTGAGCGAAACCTTCTTGTTGTTGCGGTCCACGGAGAGCACGACGGCCCCCACCTCGTCCCCCTCCTTGAACAGGGCGTTCGGGGTGTCGACCTTCTCCCGGGAGAGCTCGGAGATGTGCACGAGCCCTTCGACCCCTTCAGCGAGCTCCACGAAGACACCGAAGTCGGCAACCCGGGCGATCCGGCCGCTCACGGAGTCCCCTTTTTTGAAGCGCCGCTCGACCCCTTCCCACGGGTCCGGGGACAGGTGCTTGACCCCGAGCGAGAACTTGTGCGCCTCGGGGTCGATCTTGAGGACTTTCGCCTGGACCCGGTCGCCTTTCTTGAGCACCTCGCCGGGATGCTTGATCCGCTGGTTCCAGGAGAGATCGGAAATGTGGATCAGGCCGTCGATCTCATCGCCGATGTCGACGAACGCGCCGAAATCGGTTATGTTTTTCACCACGCCCTCGACTACCGATCCTTCCGGGTGCGCCGACCGAAGCTCGTCCCAGGGGTTGGAAAGGAGCTGTTTGTACCCGAGGGAGATCTTCTTGTTCTCTTTCTCGAGCTTGAGTACCACGACGTCAACGATGTCCCCCGACTTCATGACCTCGGACGGGTCCTTGAGGCGCTTGCTCCAGGACATCTCGGATACGTGGAGGAGCCCCTCCACGCCTTCCTCGAGCTCAATGAACGCGCCGTACCGGGTGATGTTCGTGACCCGCCCCGAGATCCTCGCGTCGACCTTGTACCGCTCCTCGATATCGAGCCAGGGATCCGGCCGCATCTGCTTCAATCCCAGGGAGATGCGCCCCTTTTCCCGGTCGAACCGGATGACCTTCACGTGCTGCGTATCGCCTACCTTGCAGATGTGGGACGGGTGGGCGACCTTGCCGTAACTCATGTCGGTGATGTGCATCAGCCCGTCCAGGCCCCCCAGGTCCATGAAGACCCCGTAGTCTGTGATGTTCTTGACCTTCGCCACGACCTCGTCGCCTTCCCGGATGCTGTCGAGAAGGGTTTTCCTTTTGCTCTCCCGCTCCTCCTCGAGATGGGACCGCCGCGAAACGACGACGTTGGCCTTCTTCCGGGACAGCTTCAGGACCTTGAACATTCCCTCCAGGCCGATCACGCTGTCGTTGTCCCGAACGGGCCGGATGTCCACCTGGCTCCCCGGCAGGAAGGCTTTCACGCCCCAGATGTCGACCGTGAAGCCGCCCTTCACCTTCGCCACGATCGTTCCCGGGACAGCGGTCCCTTCCTCCTGGGCCTTCTGCAGGTCGTCCCAGACCCGGATCCGCAGTACCTTCTCCCGCGAGAGAAGGACGAACCCCTGCGAGGAGTCATACCGCTCCACCATGACATCGATGGAATGTCCGGGGGAAAACGTTTCTTTCTCTTCTTCGGTGAGATCGGTGAGCGGGAGCATCCCCTCGGACTTCCGGTTGATATTGATAGCCACGTACTCCTTGAGCATCTTGATCACCACCCCGTGGATGATTTCCCCCTCCTCGAGGTTTTCGATGCTCTCCGCGAACATCTTTCCGAAGTCGTCCTCGGGCTTTACTTCATCGATCTTTGCTTCTCCTTCTGTTTCCTTGCTCTCTTCCCCGTTTTTCTCCTCGGGAAGGCCGGGTTTCGTTGGTTTTTCCTCCATCAAGTAACTCCTCTTGGGATGTTCTGCACGTATATCATAACCCGTAAATGATGCAAGCCATTACAAGAAAATCCCGATATCCTCATTTATAGTACGTCACGTCGATCTGTTCGCCCCGCCACATTCCCCGGATTTTCCCCACCAGATCGTCGATGATCCACTGCGGGGTGGAGGCCCCCGCCGTCACTCCGACGCAGGCGGCTTCGGCCACCAGGCCGGGGGAAAGCTCGGCGTCCGTTTCGATGTGGAGCGTCCGGGGGTTGATTGCCCGGCAGATTTCCGCGAGGCGCCGGGTGTTCGCGCTGTTGTACCCGCCGAGGATGATCATGACGTCCGCCTTCCCGGCGACCGCGGTGGACTCTTTCTGCCGGAGGATCGTGGCGTGGCAGATCGTGTTGAAGACGCGCACTTCGGGGAATATTTTGAGCGCCGCGGAGACGAACTGCATCAAGTTGTCGAACGGCTGGGTGGTCTGCGCCACGATGCCCGCCTTCCGGACCCCGGCCGCGCGCCGGATGTCCGCAAGGGAGGTAAGGATCGGCACACCGGGCTCGATGAAGCTAATAATGCTTTTTACTTCCGGGTGGTTAGGGTCCCCCACCACGATGACGGCGTACCCTTCGCGGCTCAACGACCCTGCGTGCTCCTGCGCCTTGTTCACGAAAGGACAGGTGGCGTCGATGATCCGCACCCCCTTCGCGACCAGGGACTCCTGATCGGTCCGCGTGATGCCGTGGGAGCGGACGATGACCTTTCCGCAGGGGACCTGGTCCACCGACTGGACGACATGAACGCCGCGCTGCTCGAGCTCCTCCACCGCCTGGGGATTGTGGATCAGGGGCCCGAGGGAGTAAATCGGGACTTCGGCGGGAGCGCCGCCCTCCCCGCTTCCGGCGGTCTCGTTGGCGATGGAGATCGCCCTTTTCACGCCGAAGCAGAAGCCCGCGCTGCGGGCGATGATGATGCGCCTCACCGATTTCCCCCGCCGCGCGTCCGGGCCGACGGAGAGGGAAGGTTGCGAAGCATCTCCTCGACCACTTCTTCCGCAGTAAGGGTCGTCGAGTCGATGTAGACCGCCCCTTCCGCCATCCGGAGCGGGGAGTGCCGCCTCGTACTGTCCTGGATGTCCCGCCGGAGCACGTCCTTCAGTACTTCCTCGTACGTCTTCCCTTCCGCCGCCGCCCATTCGCGATACCGCCGCAGGGCCCGCACCGCTGCGTGGGCATCGAGGAAGAACTTCGCCTCGGCGTCCGGAAAAACCACCGTTCCCGTGTCGCGCCCTTCGAGAACGACGCCGCCTCCCTCCCCCATCTTCCTCTGGAGGGCCACCATGGCCTCGCGTACCGGGGCGTGGACCGAGACCTCCGACGCCCCCATGCTGATCTCCGGGGTCCGGATCGCGGCGCTCACGTCCTCTCCGGCCAGGGTGAGCCGCATCTCCTCCCCCTCCCGCCGGAACTCGATCGAAAGCCCCGCGCACATCCGCCCGAGACGCTTCCCGTCGGACCAGGGGGTGTTCGATCTTCGGGCGGCGAGCGCGCACGCCCGGTACATCGCTCCCGTGTCCAGCCGGGTGAGTTCCGCCCGCACCGCCAGAAGCCTGGAGACCGTCGTCTTCCCCGCACCGGAGGGGCCGTCGATCGCCACGATCGGCCGTTCCCTCACCGGACTACCTCCCGCAACGTTTCGGGGAACCCGGGAAACGAGGCGGCGATGCACGCGGCGTCCGAGATCTCCACCGGGATGCCCGACGCCGCGGAGAGGATCATCAGCGCCATCGCGATCCTGTGGTCGCCGTGGCTGTCGACCCGCTGCCCTCCGGTGATCCGGGCCGGCCCCCGGACCCAGAGCCCGTCGGGATATTCGCCGCACGGCACGCCGAGGGTGGTAAGTTCCTTCACCATCGCGCCGATCCGGTCGGATTCCTTGACCCGAAGCTCGGCCGCCCCCCGGATAACCGTGCGCCCCTCCGCCATGGCGGCGGCCACGCACAGTACCGGGACCTCATCGATCAGGGAGGGGATCTCCTCGGGAGGGATTTCCGCGGCGGCAAGCCCGCGCCCCCCGACCACGATGTCGGCTACCGGCTCGCCCCCCTCTTCCCGGGGGGACTCGAGCCGGACGTCCGCGCCCATACGGAGCAGCACGGAAATCAACCCGGTGCGGCCCGGGTTGACGCCTACCCCGCGTATGCCAAGACTCGCGCCGGGAACCGCGGCGGCCAGGACCATGAAGAACGACGCCGACGACATGTCCCCGGGAACGGTGATTGCGAGGGGGGCAAGCCGCGAGGCCGGGTGGACGGTGACGTTTTTCCCTTCCCGAACGACCCTTGCCCCCATCGAGGCGAGCATTCTCTCGGTGTGGTCCCGCGTAGGGAGCGGTTCGACGACGGTCACGGGAGAGT
>JBAUKK010000321.1:0-2393 GCA_049577645.1 Candidatus Deferrimicrobiaceae bacterium | reverse complement strand
CAGGAGGGGGACGCAGTGAGGTAAAGCGCAGCCGTGCGGGTTCATCGCACGGCGAGCCACGAACGGAGCCCCCCTCCGAGGATGCGGAGCCGATCCCGAGCGCCCCATCGTGATCGTGCGAATACCGGGGACCCGTGGCAATGCGGAAACTTCCTGCGAGGAGGCAGGGCCGTTGCGGGGGCGTCCGAACACATTGAACGCTACGTCTTGTACTTCCAGGTCGTGCCGGTTTTCGAGTCCTCCAGAACGATCCCCAACGCGTCGAGTTCCTTGCGGATCCGGTCGGCTTCCGAGAAATCCTTCCTCGCACGTGCAGCGTTACGCGCCTCGATTCGCCGCTCGATCTCCTCTTTTGACAGACCAGGCGTGAATTTCGTCTCCGAGCCCGACGAAAACTTCGACGACCCCCCTTCCGTTTCCGGAACATAGTGCGCCGGCTCCCCCCGGAAATATTCCTCCGCGGATAAGGTAAGCAACCCGAGAACGCCGAAGAGCGGTTCGATGACCGCGTACCCCGCCAGGAACCGTCCCGCCCGTTCTGTTTCCCCGGCGATGTCGGCAGGCGCCAGCCGGTTCAGCACCCGCACGGCCTCGAAGAGGTGGCCCATCGCAGCCGCCGTGTTGAAGTCATCGTCCATCGCCTCGGTGAACCGTTTCTCGACGTCCCGCAGAGCGGCGAAATCGTCCCCGTCGGGCACGGACGACGCCTCGATTCCGGCGGATGAGTACGCCTCCGCCTTCGCCTTCACCCCGTAGAGGCGGGTAAGACCCGCCTTCGCCTCGGCCAGGCTCCTCTCGGTGTAGTCGATCGGGCTCCGGTAATGGCTCGACACCAGGAAGAAGCGGAGCACGTCCGGCTTCACCTTTCCCAGCACGTCACGCAGGGTGAAGAAGTTCCCGAGCGACTTGCTCATCTTTTCGCTGTCGACGTTGACGAATCCGTTGTGGATCCAGTATCGCGCGAACGGTTTGCCGGTAGCGCCTTCCGACTGGGCGATTTCGTTCTCGTGGTGGGGAAAGACGAGGTCCTTTCCCCCGCCGTGGATGTCGAAGGTCTCTCCCAGGTGTTTCATCGCCATCGCCGAACACTCGATATGCCAGCCCGGCCTCCCGGGGCCCCACGGGCTCTTCCAGGACGGCTCCCCGGGCTTCGACGCCTTCCACAGGGCGAAGTCGAGGGGATCCCGTTTCCGATCGTCCACCTCGACCCGGGCCCCGGAAAGCAGATCCTCGGTGTTCTTCCCCGAAAGTTTTCCGTACTCCGCGAAACCCCGGACCGAATAGTACACGCCGCCGTTTACGGCGTAGGCCTTCCCCGCGGCAATCAGCCGTCCGACGAGGTCGACGATCTCGGGGATATGGTCCGTTGCCCGAGGCTCCACGTCGGGACGCACAAGACCCAGCCTGTCGAAATCCTCGTAGAAAGCCTTGATGTACCGGTTCGATATCGTGAGGTAGTCGGTCTTCTCCCGGTTGGCGCGCTGAATGATCTTGTCGTCGATGTCGGTGAAGTTGCGCACGAACGTCACCTCGTATCCGCGGTACCGGAGATAGCGAACGATGATGTCGAAGGTGACGTTTGCGCGGGCATGCCCGACATGGCACAGATCGTAGACCGTCACCCCGCACGCGTATATCTTCACGCGCTTCGGGGAAACCGGAACAAATTCCTCCTTCCTGTTTCCCAGCGTGTTGAAAACGGTCAGGGACATCAGGTCGTCCCCCTTTCCGTCATCGGTATCGATCCCCTGAGAAGCGCCACGGCCCAGGCGGATATCCCCTCCTTGCGCCCCTCGAATCCCATCCCCTCGGTCGTCTTGCCCTTCAGATTCACCCTGTCCCCGGTAAGGGATAGCATCCCCGCGATGGTTGCGCGGATGGCCGGGACGAGGGGCGCCATCTTTGGCTCCTCGCAGACGACAACGGCGTCGAGCCCCACCAGCCCGAACCCTTTCTCCAACATCCTCCCGCGGGCGTGGGCGATGATGCTCCGGCTGGCGATTCCTTCCGTTTCCGCCCGGCCCGGGGGGAAGTGCTGGCCGATGTCCGGCTCCCCGAGCGCCCCGTATATCGCGTCCGCGATCGCGTGGAGGAGAACGTCGCCGTCGGAGTGGCCAAGAAGCCCTCGTTCGTGCTCGATCCGGAGCCCGCCCAGCCAGAGGTCCCTGCCCTCGACCAGCGGGTGCGCGTCACCCCCGATCCCGATGCGGAAGTCAACCTGCTCGCGGAGCAGTCCCTCGGCTATGCGGAGATCCTGCGGGATGGTGATCTTGACATTCGCTTCCTCGCCCGGCACCGGAATGACGGGATACCCCGCCCCCTCGACGAGGGAAGCGTCGTCGGTCCCCTCCCTCCCTTCCTCCCGCGCCTTCCCGTAGGCGTCCCGCAGTATC